>DATIRH010000284.1:0-9953 GCA_035469845.1 Proteiniclasticum sp.
TAAGTTCTCTGAATAGTTTGGAGGAGGGGATGTAATGGAATCTACTAAGATTCTCCTAGTGGAAGATGATGTAGATATTTCAAATATAATCAAGGAGTATCTTGAAGATGCCGGATTGGATGTGACAGGGGCATCTGATGGAGAGGAAGCTTTGAGGTTTTTTTCTGATGATAATTTTGATGTAGTAATTCTCGATATTATGCTTCCAAAAATTGATGGGTGGAAAGTTCTGAGGAAAATTAGAGAGACTTCTACGGTGCCTGTTATAATTCTTTCTGCTATGGGTAAGGAGAATGAAAGACTCAAAGGCTTTGATCTGGGAGTAGATGACTATGTAGTCAAGCCGTTAAGACCACGGGAACTTCTTGCAAGAGTCAAAGTGGCGATTAGAAGGAATGAAGATACGAAAATGAAGTCTGTCTTGTCAGGATTCTCATACAAAGGCCTCTCTGTAGAATTCGCATCTAGAAATGTAGTTGTGGATGGTAAAAAAGTTAAACTTACAAGAAAAGAGTATGATCTCCTTGAATTCATGATCAGAAATATAGGGGTCGTTCTGAAGAGAGAGACTATCTTGGAGGCAGTATGGGGTTATGATTATATTGGAGAAACAAGAACGGTAGATACGCATGTCAAAATGCTTAGAGAAAGTATAAAGCCATATAAGAATATTCTTGTTACAGTATGGGGAACCGGATACAAGATGGTGGCAGGTGAAAAGATATGAAGAGATTATCCCATAAGATTTGGATAGGAATCATGTTCGTAGTTTTACTTCTCTGTGTACTAATCTTGGGATTTCAGCGGTATTTTCTTGAAGATTTGTATCTGGAGAGGCTCACTTCTTCTGTTGGATCAGATGTACATGAAATTCTTGATGGATTCGATGCTGAAAACTCGAAGAGAACTTATTTCAGATTAGATGCACTGGCATACAGAAGAAATATTAGTGTAGAAGTGATAGACCAGGAAGGTAAAACCATCTATGTGACAGGAGAGGATTCCGGTATTGAATTTGAGAATATGGATGTCAAGAGAGATGTTGATGTTTTATTCCTGAATAGTACAGTACAAAACTCTGATGAATCAAGGGAGTTAAGATATGTACCAGTTTTAAAAATCATCAGGAGTGGCGATTATGTCCAGGAACGTAAAGAAGTGAGCGATACTGATGATGAGAAAGGTGCAGGAGATGGACAAGTTACGGGAGATGGACAAGTTACGGGCGATGGGCAAGGTACAGGAGATGGGCAAGGCACAGGAGATGGACAAGGAACAGGAGATGGACAAGGAACAGGAGACGGACAAGGAACAGGAGATGGGCAAGGTACAGGAGATGGGCAAGGAACAGGAGACGGACAAGGCACGGGAGACGGACAGGGTGCGGTAGATGATACAGGAGATACAGAAGGGTCGGGTAATCAACAAGAAGTACCAGGATCGGTAAGTGATGCTGTTTCACCTGAGAGTGAAGAGAATTATCAGGAATTTCAATTCATACCTGAAGGAGAAAATCGTGAAAGTGTTGTTGATGACACTCACGAAGGAAATGAGGTCATCATTGAGACAATACATCCGAAATATGGATTTAGACTACTCGTTTTTTCAATTGCATTCACATCAGAACAAGGTAATCCATACACAGCGCTGATTGGAATTCCATTGACGGAAATTGATGAAATTGTGGAACTTATTTCTATAGCGATATTTATATCTATTGTATTCATATTATTTGTTGCGGGTATCGCATCCTATGTTGTCTCTATGACAATCTCAAAACCGCTGAGAAAACTTAATGAAGCCGCAGAGTCAATAGGTGCAGGGAATCTTGAAGCAAGAGTTGAAATGAAGAGTAAGGATGAAGTAGGGAACCTAGGCAGAACATTCAATGCCATGGCTGGTAAGTTACAGAAGGCTGATAAAATGAAAAAGGAATTTGTCGAGAATGTTTCACATGAGCTGAGAACTCCAATATCGGTAATACGAGGATATGCAGAAATCATTCGTGATGTTACTGGAGAAAATAAGGGGAAAAGGGATAAACAGCTTGATGTGATTTCGAATGAAGCAAACAGACTAGGGTTTATGGTGAATGATATATTAGACTATTCAAGAATGACATCGGAAGGGATTGAACTTGAAATTGCAGAATTTGACATTGATGGTCTTATCCATGATCTGTTAAGCAAATACCGGATTCTGGTTCACGACAGCAACATCAAAATCGAATATGATTCTAACGGACAACTACAAGCTGAAGGCGATAAGAATATGCTGGGGCAAGCCATTGAAAATCTTTTAAGGAATGCCATTAATTATTCACCCGAGGGAGGCTCTGTGAAAATAATCGCGTCAAGAAGAGATAGAGGAATTTATTTGGAAATCAGCGATCAGGGAGTCGGGATACCAATGGAAGAGCAGTCGATGATATGGGAAAGATATTATAGAACTAAAGGCATAAAGAAAAGAAAAATACTAGGTTCTGGGCTTGGACTTTCAATTGTAAAGAGTATATTGGAAGCACACAAGGCTGTCTATGGGGTAAATAGCAAACAAGGGGTAGGGACTTCCTTCTGGTTTGAATTACCTGATAATATATGAATTAACAATTTCTTGCTTTTCCTAACACATTTTTATCACAACTCCCCCATAGTATGTAGATAAAGAGAGGAGTGATAAAAATGAAAACCAGAACTATCGTATCATTAACTATTGCAGCATTATTCATTGCTACTTCGATTTCAGTAGGTGCAACAACATCGAACAGAATTGCCGAAAAACATATGAATCAAGAAGAAGTACAGACTGAAGTTAGAACAGGAGAGAAAGCAATTACAGAGGAAAACGTAGAAACTATGTCAGTTTTAAACAGAGACAGACTTCATGACTACGATCCAGACTGTGAAGAGGATCAGACAAGAGACAGAGACAGACTTCATGACTGCGATCCAGACTGTGAAGAGGATCAGACAAGAGACAGGGACAGACTTCATGACTACGATCCAGACTGTGAACAGGATCAGACAAGAGACAGAGACAGACTTCAGGACTGCGATCCAGACTGTGATCAGGATCAGACAAGAGACCGAGAAAAGCTGCAGACACAAACAACCGTAGTTGCAGGAATGCAAATTCAGACTGCTAATAAGGAATCAGAAAATATACAGAACCAGCAGCAAACTCAGAGTCAGGAAAGGGTGCAGGAGCAGTCAGAAGAACCAGAACAAATGCAGGTTAAAGAAATGAATCAGGAACAGCAAGCTGTACAGGAGAAATCAGAAGAGACATTGCAGAGTCAAGAACAGGAACAGACACAAGAGATGACGCATAGTGAAGAGCAAATGAAAAGTCAGTCACGAGGTCATTAGAACGACTGATAGTGAGACTAAAAATAGAGTAGCGTTCAAACATACATAAGCGAGATTCTTCGGTTTGAATGTAGGCTATATTATTTCAGACATCAAAAAAAGGCCGCTCAATTTAATTTGAGCAACCTTTTTTTGCTTTTTATGGTGTACCTTGGTTGGATACGATTATTTCTCTGTATACCGTGGTGTTTCTAAGGATATGGACTTCCTTGAGAAGGCCTTCCTCGTTAGGATTAGGATTGATTTCATTAAGATTTGATGTGTAGGACTGGTTGAGTTCCATAAGCAGAATATATCCACCAATTTTAAGTTTTTCTTTAGGGACATCCCACAGTACAGCACCATTGCTTTGGACATGTCCTATCAGCTTAGCTTCATCCGAGAATACTGGATGGCCTTCATTATATCCTAAAATATAATCTGAGTATTCAGCTGCTGTTCCAAGGTCCGTTTCGCGGCAAAGAATGACATGCTTACCTATAATTTGTTCTGAAGGTAAACTGATGATTCCACCAATTTCTTCAAATACATTGACTACAATCTGACCTGTAGGTACAGGAGAAGTAATCTTGAAATTATCGGCAAATGTTTTGGGTAGTAAGGTCACCTCGTCATCTCCACTTGGAAACGTAGGATCCATACTCATCTCTACAAAGTAAGATGCTGAATATTTAGTTGTCAGATAGAACAGAGTTTCATCATATAGGTTGTACTTGAATTCCATTACTCCATCAAGATCTGAATCGGTCCCGATTACATCCACTTGACCTACACCAAGTGGTTGGCTGTTTCCTTTGTCGGTGACTCTGATATGATATTTGCCATCAGGTAAACTATAGGATCGGATCCATACTTCATATTTGTTTGAAAATTGATCAACCGGTGTAGGATCATTTTCCATAGTTGCTGAAATATATGCAGGATCTGTTATAAGTGGATCAGCAGCAACATTAACGATGCATGTATCAAGAATGATCTCAGGTGAGCCTGGTAGTATAACACTGATAACTGAAGTGCCATTGGATACAGCTTTAATGTCAGCAGATTTGTTGTCATTATATACAGAAACAATCTCCACAGCAAGTGGATTTGAACTTCTCCATATTAGAGAACTTGTATCAGCATCGATTGGCATAACATCAAGTGTAAGTGTTGCTGTATCCCTTAAGAGTCCAATATACAGGCTCAAGGTATCGGCATTGAGACTTGCAGATACAATCGGAACAGCTGGCTCTGTAAGAACTGAGACATCTAATGATGCTGATAGATCAGTATAGTCAACATCTCCTGAAAGACTGTATAAACCAGTAGCATCTAGCCCAATTGACAGATACTGTATGCCATTTGTTGAAGACAAGGATATGTTTTCCGCATCAGCAGGGACTGTCCATAAGACAGCTGATTCATATGTTCCACCACCAGTAAGATTTGCTGTTACAGTTCTTGGGAGAGGTTTCACTGAACCAGGAGAGGCTGGGATCTCAGGTAGTGTATTCAGACTTGTAATTTCAATTATTGTAATTGTACTCCTGTCAGTGAAGTTGCCGTCAACAGTGGTTGCGATTATTTCCGCGCTACCTACTGAAAGAGCGGTTACATTGCCTTCATCAACAGAAGCAATAGCAGGAGTATCTGATTCCCACGAAACAAGCTTATTTGTTGCGTTAAGTGGGGAAATTGTAGTATTAAGTTGAACTGTCTGACCAACAAAGAGTGTTGCGGTTTCTGGTTCTATGGATATGCCTGTAACAAGTATATCTGATTGAGACGGCGTATAGATGAGGCTACAGGTTTTTTGAAGGTTTCCTTTTAGTTTGGTAAGAGATAGAGTGGTTTCTGGAGTGATGTACCCGGAAACTGGTTCACCATATACACGAACCGTTCCTCCGAAAGGAATTGTGAAGACGACGACTCCTGTTAGGTCGGTAGTATTTCTGTAGTACGTCATAATACCATCGATCTCTTTTTCTGCGATGACTTCAACTCCTGAATTAATATCTAAGCCTGATACAGTGACAGTCAATTTCAAAAGACCACCGCTACCTGCTGCTTTTGCAACAGCACCTGGAGATACAGCAAGCATGAACATTGCCAGTAACACTGATATTATTCTTTTTGATCTATGATTCAAAATTGATCTGTTGTTCATAATCTTAACCTCCTACATCAGACATTCTATGTCTAAATAATAATTGAGCGAACGGGAAAGCAGAATGCGGTGAAGAGTTATTTTTAACGCGAAAGCATATATATGCAATAATGCAGTATAATTATAATTCGACGTAGTTCCAGTGAGTATTATAATAAATATGACCCAAGATAAAAATGCATAATAGTATCATATCTGAAGCTGTGAATACAATGTGAAAGCAAGTTTAGCAACATTGTGATTAAATAAACATAGCTATAGACTTCTGTAAAAATAGTATATCACAGTTGAATATTACATTGTTCACTTTAGGGGTGGTGCATAAATAATTAAAAAAATGGTATAAATATTCTTAAAGTCCATAGCGGTTTCATAATGCTCTATAAAAGTTAATATTTTGACTAAAACTATAATTCAAAATATAGATTTATCAAATATAAGTTTTTATGAGGGATATCACTAAATTTAATTCTAATAGAACGACCAGAGTCGATTATGTCTATCTTATAATATCAGGTCATTTGAAGCGAAGCGATGGTTGTCAAGAAGAGCGTTAACGCAATCCTGAAATAAGTATTGAAAGCTTTCTTTAGGGTTTAGCTGTTTTTTGCGATTCAATTGAAATTTAACAGTATTATCTTGTTGCTGTAAGAACCTTAATATGATCAGAATGAAAATTACATTCACTCAAAAATCTGGTCCTTTTCGACTATATTGAACCAGACGCTTACAAAATCATATGAAGCTAATTTTTTCAAAAGCTAATTTATGTTTAATTGCATTGAAAATATCATCATATAAATTATAATGAAGTAAAGATGTTGATACGCATGCAAAATAGGAAGCTGATTATTGACTAGACAAACTATATGTCAATATTGAACGAAAGAAGTCAACATGCGAATCTGCTAAGAATCGAATATGAAGTATAAAGCAGTATTAGCGCAAAAATTATAAAAAGTTCTGATTGAAGAGGAGGAGGTTGGTTATGAAATATAATTTAGATTTAGAAAAGTTATCTGCCAAAACTTATATGAGTATCATAAAAAGCCAGAACCTTTTACCGAGTCGTAAAATTCTTTTGCAGAATATCGAAGAGAACTTCGCATTTTTTGAGCGCAAAGAAATTCAATATGTTTCTCAGCTCAGAAGAAGTCTTTCAACGCCCAAGAAGATTTCCTCCTTTGCTGAGGAGAGTGGCATAAGTGAAGAATATCTGACCATTTTGAAAAGAGAGATGAATAGTCTGGAGCAGAAGCCTGTTCTGATCTCAAGCTTTCCAGATATTGACTTGGAACTGGTCTCAAGGCTCGACGAGTTAGGGGTTAGGAACTCAAAGGACTACTGGGAGCAGAATCTGTCTGAATCAAAAGAATTGCTTTGCCTTTGTGATCTTGTCAGGATAAATGGTGTTGGTCCTATCGCTGCCAAGGTGTTTTATGAAGCCGGATATCAATCTGTTTCAGACGTTGCCGAAGCGGATGCCGCGGTTATGCTGGAAAAGACATCTGCAGTTAATGAATCTCGACAATATTTCAAAGCGAAACTAGGTCTTAAAGATATGCAGTTTTGTATTGATTTTGCTTCCTTACTCATGAAATATTGCGACTAAGAATTTAATGGTGCAATCGATATATAGTACTTAAATCATATAGAAAAATGTAGGAGGAGACTAAATGGCTACTTCACCTGATTATATCGAATATGTTGTGGAACAGGTTGCTGATTGTGGTGTAGTACGTTACAGGAAGATGTTCGGAGAATATATGGTTTACATCAACGATAAACCGATTCTTCTTGTATGCGACAACTCAGTATTCGTGAAAATTCTTCCTTGCATTGATGAACTGATGACCGCGGCTGATAAAGGGTTTCCGTACAAGGGTGCAAAAGAACACTATATATTAGATATAGATGATGTCGATCTGACACGTGCAGTGATTCTGACACTGGAACCAGTAACACCTATACCAAAACCAAGAAAGAAAAAATCTGATGCACATAAATGACTGGAAATAAAACTTGATGTGTTTCTGGTATTTGAAAATGATGAGATGCTGCAGCCATTGGTGATTCTGTGCTTGCAATAAATTTTGATGGGGGTTTAGAATGAATCTAGAAGAAATGAGACTGGATAGTGCGTTAAAGCAGAAGAAGGGACTACACTTTATACTGGCATCTGTAATTATCTGGAGCGCTGTACTGGTGATCCATCTTACAGGAATGCCTATTTTGACAAAGAATCTTTTCACCTTCTTTGTCACTGCACCTCTTATGCCACTGGCGTATATGATATCAAAAATGATCAAAGTGGATTTTACAAATAAAGGGAATCCATTGACGAATCTGGGGGTGCTGTTTTCAGTCAATCAGATGCTGTACCTGCTTATTGCCATGTGGGTTTATCCTACGGTACCTGATAAAATGGTGATGGTCCTGGCTATGATCTTTGGTGCACATCTGTTGCCCTATGGGTGGCTTTATAGCTCGAGGAGCTATTATGCTTTTTCTGTTCTGATTCCCATAGTTATTCTGATTGTCGGTCTCAGTTTTCCACCCTATTTCGTTGCTGGTGTTATGATCCTGTTTGAAATTATTTTCAGTATTTTTTTAATAGCTGAAGTCAGAAAGTTATAATCAGAACGAATAGTCTGCATAATTGTTATTGAACTTAAAATGGACACGGACTCATAGAGGGAAGTGGGCACGGAATGCCTTACATGGTGCAAGAGCTAAAAGAAATAAAGGGGATAAAATGAAAAATGTTGTAATTACTGGAAGTACACGAGGGATTGGTTATGCGATGGCAGTGGAGTTTCTGCGCGCAGGATGTAATGTGACTCTGTCAGGAAGAGGCGAAGCATTACAAGAAGAAGTGGATAAGGTATTGAAACCTTTTGAGGGCAGATATATTTATGTCTCTTGTAATGTACAGGAGAAGGAAGGACTCGAGTACCTTTGGGAGGCTTCAGCTAAAGAGTGGGGATCCGTTGATATCTGGATCAATAATGCGGGTCAGAATACACCACACGTCTTCTCCTGGGAGACAAGCGAAAGCTACACGGAAAATATCATAAAAACCAACATGATAGGGATGATCTATGGTTCACAGATTGCAGCCAGGGAAATGATCAGGCAGGGACATGGGGCCATTTACAGCATGGAAGGATTGGGTTCGAATAATATGATACAGAAAAAGACAATCCTCTATGGCACCACCAAGCATGCGCTGACCTATTTCATGAAAGGACTGGCGAAGGAGCTCGATGGGACCAGTATCATAGCAGGACGGTTATCTCCTGGAATGATGCTAACAGATTTCATCACGAAAATGCCTGATGGCGGAACTGCAGAGCTCATGGCGAATAAGCAGTTTACAAGAATCTTCAACATCCTTGCGGATAAACCCGAAACGGTAGCGGAGTTTTTAGTTCCACGGATACTTGGTAACAAGAAAAATAATGCCCAGATTGCCTGGCTTACAAATAGAAAGGTAGCATGGCGTTTTATGACAGCTCCACTTCGAAAAGGTAGACTGGTTTAGATAAGCAGGTTAAGTAAGATTAAAAGTTTATAATCTGTCAGTAGTATTATTTCTTCCTATTTAGTGAAGTAAAATAGAAATGATAAGCGGGAGTGAATACACATGTGGAATATGAGCAAAAAGACAAAAGTGTATCTGATTATTGCTTTTTTATGGACATGGATCGGCTGGATCGGTGCATATTGGATCAGCAATTTGAATGGAGATATTCTAGAAACTGGCAGTACAGTTTTCAGCTTATGGAGTGATTTCTACGGTAGTGATAGGTTTTTACCGCAACTGATTTTCACTGTTGCAGTTTATGGACCTTTCATCGGTTTTTTGGTCACATCAGGTTTCAAAAAACTTGGCAGGAGCAAAAAGAGCAAAGAGCAGTTTTGGTTCTATGTGATATTGATACCACTGATCTCGGTCGTGCCTGCCATAATCCTGAGTCTAGCTACATCCTTATATGATACAAAAGGACTTTCCATAGGAGCTGTAATGATCACCATACTATCCTATTTTGCATCAAATCTTGTCACAAGCGGTACGGAAGAATTTGGATGGAGAGGTTTTTTATATCCAGAAATGAAGGCAAATGGCATGTCGTTCTGGGACATCGCCTGGAAAGGTGGATTCGTATGGGCTTTATGGCATTTTCCAATTCTGTTTATTCTGTATATGCCTTTAGGATATGCTGTCCTGATTCCATCGCTGGCAGGTTTTACAGCATCCATTGTCGCGATGAACTACATCACGAATTTCCTATATGAAGTGATGCATAATATCTGGGCGGTAGTTCTTCTTCATGCCCTCAACAACACCATGAGTTTTGCACTGGTTCTTCTCTTTCCGGGAACACCGTTCACCATACTTTCCAGTCTTATGGCATGGGGTATTGTCGGATGGA
>DATIRH010000285.1:0-5751 GCA_035469845.1 Proteiniclasticum sp.
GGAAGTTTTTTCATGTGATCCATATATTCTTTTGGCAAGCTTTTTATTGTATGCATAACCCCTACTCGAGCATTTTCACTGAAATTAACCAAGGTAAAGGGCTTGATGACACCATATTCATGATTTCCAATTACACCTGCTCCACCGAGTTCCAGAAAAAATTTATAGCACAGGTAAGGATCTGCACCATACCCGATTACATCTCCTAGAAATAAGATCTTATCGTATTTTTCACTTTCCACCACTTTAGTAAAAGCCTGAATATTCGAATGTATATCACTTAATATTAGGTATTTCATATCAGATTCCTCCGTTAATACTCCTTTTCATACAGCACAAAATATCGGTCTTCAATAAGACTTCCCTCGACAACCATATCTATGTCGGTCAGATCCAGCGATTCATATAGAGTCAAAGCCAAAGCTTCATCCATTTCCTTTTCGACTTTATTGATGTATAAAACTTTTTTACCTACTGCGTTTTTAAATAGAGCTGACTTGTCATTGACAACCTTGGTTAAATGCTTGATTGTCACAAATGATCCGATCGAACTTCCAGTCAGTTCCAGATACTTGTCAAGATGATGTATATTTGCTGCATTCACCACTAGGCCTAGAGATTGAATGTCTAGTACCCCGACAGTTACATCTGTACTCGATGGAATAATTGGTTCATGGTCTCTAAATCCTTTCAGCGGCCTGCCGTTTGAAAAATCACATTCGATGATTGTATGATCGAATTTGCTAGCAATACTTTCAATATCTTCATTCGTCAGTCCAAGAACAAGATCTTCCAGGTTTTTCCCTTTCCCGATAATATAAATCCCAGGACGATCGATGCTGCCCAGATCATAATCCTTATGATAAGCATAATCCATAAAATCATACATGGTGATTTCCGGTTTTATGAAGGCTGTTGTACTGGAAACCAGGATTTTTTTCTTCTTGCGTAAGGATTCTGTGAGTTTATTGATGAGTGTAGTTTTTCCACCTGCTCCCACAAGAGAAACATTAGGATACTTATTCAGTTTTAAGATTTCATGAAGCACCTTATCACCTCCCCAAAGCCTGTTATACATGCTTTCTTTTATTTCCTTTATCATAACTTATACAAGGCATTTTGTGAACCTTCTACGGCATTTGACACAAGATATAAGAAGTTTATTTTCACACTGAAAAAGAAGACATGAATCCATTATAAATCAACCCTTTAGCAGTTATTCCGAGAACTAAAGATATGATTATGCATAGTGACGAGTGAATAAGAATTGGAAAAAGATTTGGAAAAAGAATTTATTTACAAATTGTTGACATCACTCAAAAGGGATGCTAGAATAGACAACGTAGCTGATTTAGGCTACGCAAGCTTTTAGGGGTATAGTTCAATGGTAGAGCAACGGTCTCCAAAACCGTAAGTCTAGGTTCGAATCCTAGTATCCCTGCCACATAGAATCGGTCTAGTACGATGTACTAGGCCGTTTTCTTTTTTTTAGTCTCATAATCAGATAAATGTCCTCATACATCAATTTTCGTTTTCATAAAAAATCAATAGATAAATTCTGATTTTATTAAGATATCTCATTTATTTTCAAAGAAACTCATTTTATCTCTTTATATTTATTTTTGTCTTAATCTGATATCATTTAATATAGGTTTATTGAACAAAAGGCAGATTACTGAAGGTAAATCAAGATAAAGGATGCTAAACTGATTTATCCCCTTTCTGTTGCTTTGAAATTACTCCATTTTCATATTAGAATACATAGAAGCGTTCAGTTACAGGGCTTTTCAGGCCGAACTGAAAATATTGTGTTTTAGAAGGAGTTTTAAATGATTACACTACGACGGGACATCTTTACAAAGGATGCACTCAAGATTGCGGATTGGCTTGAGGACCATGAAATAATTTCCTATCTGAATGAAGAAGGTCAGATCAGTGATCAGATCAGAGATCTGGTAAATTCATCCAAACTGCCTATCTACAACCAGATATTCAATCAGCGAGGTTTGTTCTACCTGATCTGTCTTCATGACGAATCCATTGGGTATGTGAAGTTTATTCCAAAGAAATCGGGTCAGGAAATAGTGATTACCATTGGTGATAAAGAGCTATGGGGAAAAGGATATGGAAAAACCGCATTAAAGAAAGCATTAAGCGAAGCCTTTTTTGCACTGCGATTTGAGAAGATTGACGCGAAAATCAAATCTATGAATAAAAGATCTTTAATGATGTTTGAACATCTGGGGTTTGAACAGTATGGTAAAAATACGGATCTGCATCATTTCTCCATGGATATGGACACATTCCTTAAAAAAGTCGCATAATAGAAGAAATAATCTCTACAGCCTGCGGGCTGTTTTTTTTACCGCTTTTCTTCCTGATTCCCTTACGCTATAATGAAGAATGTTAAAATGATTAAAGAAATTATGGTGATAGTATGATAACAAAGATAATGAATACAGACTCTGTAGAAGAAACAATGGAGATTGGCAGAAAAATAGGGCAGAAAATCGGCCAAGGAATGACCATCTGTCTAACGGGAGATCTAGGTACAGGTAAAACTCATTTTGCCAAAGGCCTTGCGGAAGGTTTAGGCATTACAGATAACATTACCTCGCCCACCTTTACCATTGTCAATGAGTACCATGAAGGTAGAATTCCCTTCTACCATTTCGATGTATATAGGGTCAATGATATTGATGAAATACTCCAGGTAGGTTTTGAAGAATATGTTTACGGTCAAGGTGTTACGCTCATTGAATGGGCAGATATGATCGAAGCCATATTGCCTGATGAATTCATCCATGTAAAAATTGAAAAGACACAAAATGAAAACGAAAGAATAATAACACTGAAATCTTTCGGCAGAGATTATGACTTTCTGGAGGAATTATAATGAAAATATTAAGTATCGACACGTCCTCAAACAACTGCTCCATTGCGGTTGTAGATGAGAAAGCAATGCTTGGAGAGATCAACATCAATTATAATCTGCAGCACTCAGTACTCCTGATGCCACTCATAGAAGAGCTTCTGGCAAGGCTTGACATGAAACCCAGGGACTTGGACGCTTTGACCCTTTCGACAGGGCCTGGGTCCTTCACAGGTCTTAGAATAGGCCTTTCTGCAGTGAAAGGAATGGCGCTTGGTTCCAACCTTCCAATCTATGCTGCAGATGCTCTGTCCATCCTCGCTTATGGCGTTTACGGATACCATGGCATTCTGGTTCCTATGATTGATGCATTGAGGGGTGGTTACTACACAGGGTTCTATACCTTTAAAAACGGAAAGCTGATAACGCTTATGGAACCTGTTATTTTAACTCTAGATGAAGTCAAAGAACTACTGGTAAAAGAAGAGGGCGAAATTCTGATTCTAGGAGACATTACTGATAAAAAAACTGAAGATGAGCTGCTCTTCAAAGAAAAAGTCTCGATTGCACCCTCTTCTTTAAATATCCCCAAAGCAAGCAATATCCCTTATCTTCTCTGGGAAAGAATTCTATCCGGAAAGTCGGACGATATTCACAGCCTGGTCCCTGTCTATATGAGGAAAAGTCAGGCGGAATACGAATATGAAAAGAAAATAGGGATGCTGAAATGAGCCTGATGGTGGATGTAGTTGAAATGAAGCCTTATCATGTCAATGAAGTTTACAGGATTTCCGAAGAAGCATTTCCACTCCCCTGGGCAAAGGATGAACTCATAAGGGAAACCGTAAATCCCAATGCGCTCAATCTAGTGGCAGTGGATAACGGAAAGGTTATCGGGTATGTCCAGTGCTGGTTTGCACTCGACAGTGCAGACATCATCAATGTGGCCGTATCAGGTGATCACAAGAGACAAGGTGTTGCCCGTTCACTGATCTTGTCTCTGATTGAACATCTGAGGCTAAAGAATGTGGAAAATGTCTTTCTTGAAGTTCGGGTAAGTAACCTCCCAGCCCAGTTGCTTTACAAATCCTTGGGTTTCATTACGCTCAGTAAAAGGGAAAGATACTATGTCAACGGTGAAGATGCACTAGTGATGAATCTGCAGATTTAATAAATGCAATAAAACAGCCTCTTCAGATACATTGATCTGAAGAGGCTTACTTTCTATTTATTCATCTTTTTATCAGATGGCTTTGTGCAGTTTACGGTATGGTTTCTGAAATCGGGCTTCCTTATTGATCAGTGAAGCTACACGATCATAGAAGAGAATACCTACTACTGAAATAATAACTCCCTTGATGAAGTTGAATGCGGGTATTCCGAAGAACATATAAGATCTCAGCATTTCAGCTTCCATTCCTCCTGGGAAAAATAAAGGAATCAGTATATAGTAGTTTGAAATCATTGCCAGTGGGATCATTACGATAGATCCAAGCAGCGCACCCAATATGGCGCCTTTTCTGGTTTTGAATTTTTTGAAAACCAGAGATGCGGTAAAGACATAAGAACCTACAACGATAATATTAGCAAGCTGACCGACACCACCAGTTGAGCTTCCCTTAAGGGCGAAAACCAGTATATTTTTAAGAATTTCCACACCCACTGCAACAAGTGGTCCAAATGCGAATCCACTAAGCAGTACAGGTACTGCCGAAAGATCGACTTTCAGCCATGGGAATGCAGGTATGATCGGGAATTCAAAGTAAGTCAGGATGAATCCCAGTGTCAGCAGAAGTGCAGCTTTGACGATGATGTTGGTTTTTTTTGATATGTTTACCATGTGTAAACCCCTCCTAAAGATTGCTATCCTCAGAAGATTGCTTAGAAAAAAGCCCTGATTTCAAAGAAATCAGGGCGCGAAAGCTAAAACAATCATTCTTCTTCCATCCAGACTATAACTGTCGGCTTCGGAATTACACCGAATCAACCTTGCGGTTCGTGGGCTATACCACCGGTGGGGAATATCACCCCGCCCTGAAGACGCTATTTAATTTATTTACAACTTGATAATATCATGTTGTTATAATTATGTCAATAGAACGCAACATATGGTACAATTATTATAGAATTCGGTGAGAGCAGCCAGAATCATCACCAATATTTCATCACCAGGAGGAATATACTGTGAAATCATCACTTAAAAATCCGATCATGGAAGAAGGCTTAGTGCTTCTTGATACATTTACTCTTTCCTATCCTTATGGATTATATAAAGATTCTTTATATTCCACAACCTATGACGAGCTGTCTAAATGGCTGAGAAACACCATATCCTATTATAAGGAGTCTTCACCCCTCAAGCAGGATGATCCCTTTGTCATCTATCTCAATTCCTTCAGAGGGAAATTAGGCAACATCGATCGAAATGAATTCCAGAAAATTTTGAGACACATAAGCGAAACGCTATAAAACACATAAAAACCAGGAGCTTCATTTTTGAAGCTCCTGGTTTTTCCTGTAGTATCATATTTCTATCAGCTTGTCTTCTCAGATTTCTGATCTTTATTCAGCCCTTTCATACTTAAGCTGATTCTTTTTCTTTTCAGGTCCACAGAGAGGACTTTCACATCCACCACATCTCCGGATCTTATGAAATGGAGAGGATTGGTCACGTAACTGTTGGAAAGCTCGCTTTTATGCACTAAACCGTCCTGATGAACACCGATGTCGATGAATGCACCGAAATCTGCAACATTTCTAACTACACCTGACAGCACCATTCCTTCAGTAAGATCTTTCAGATCGATAACCCCTTTTCTGAATACAGGTTTTGGAAGATCTTCTCTTGGGTCTCTTCCTGGTTTCTTGAGCTCCATGAT
>DATIRH010000286.1:0-2184 GCA_035469845.1 Proteiniclasticum sp.
GAATAAACTTCACACAGTTGCTTGTAAGGAAGAATGTTTAGCCTCATCTCAGGACTACTCCGGTAGGGGGACTGGAATGGATATACATGATAGCGAATGGATGACTTCATAAAAAACAGGAGACCCATTAAGTTGAAAGGAGGATCTTTAATGAAACACGATGAATGTCAGTTTGCATCTCTAGAGAGTATTTCAGAAGGATATGATAAAGTGCCTCCAAAGTCATTGAAGAGACACTTGATCTATTTTGTCAGAAGACGGATCACTCCGAAGCAGGAAAGAAAACTCTACAAAAAGATCGATTCGATAATAGACAGATTCGCTGCCCCGGAAAACAAGACAGTTGTTATACCCAAACCTATCGAAGGAGCTCAGGTGGAACATCTGAAAACTGGTGACATAGTCCGGGTCAAATCAAAAAAAGAAATCGAGTTAACACTGGACCATCTAAGACGATTGAACGGCTGTTCCTTCATGGAAACTGAAATGACACCGTATCTGGATACACAGAAGCGTGTCTACAAGTATATGGAAAGGTTCGTTGATGAACGTGAGCTCAAAGTAAAGAAGGCCAAAGGTCTTATTCTGCTCGATGGAGTAATTTGCCCTGGAACCACAGAATTCGGTCGATGTGACAGGTCCTGCCTCTTGTTCTGGAGAGAAGAATGGGTGGAGAAGATTGGAGAAGAGAAGGAAGTGTAACACGATTTCGCGGTACCCTTTTATAGCTGATGTGGTTGTCCAATCTGTATGGCACAGGAAAAAGAGAGTATAAAAGTGCTGGAATACGTTGCAAAGAGAACTGCAAAAGAAAGTGCAGGTGAAAAAAATTGATTTCAGTGATAAAAATTAATGAAGGAATAAAGTGGGATGCCATTGTGAAGAACTTCAAGAATTATGATGTCAATTACTTGAGCGGATATGCCAAGGCATTCCAGGTACATGGAGAAGGTGAACCCATGCTCGTCTACTATAACGATGGAGTGACCAGGGCAATGAATGTGGTCATGAAAAGAGACATCGCAGCATTCTCACCGTTTAAAGGAAAGCTGCCTCTGGATACCCACTATGATTTATCCACTCCCTACGGGTATGGAGGTTTCTGGATCGAGGGGAAAGAGATTCAAGCGGTCAATGATGCCTACGATGAATATTGTAGGGAGATGGGTTATGTCAGTGAATTCGTACGATTCCATCTCTACAGCGATAGCCGGAACGGTTTCAATGGAACGGTGGAAACACATGCTCACAATATCGTCCGGGACCTTGATTTACCATTAGAAATGATAGAGAAAGATTTTGAACATAAGGTCCGTACGAATATTCGTCGGGCATGCAGTGCTGGACTGGTAGTCGAATTCGACAAAGATGGGAAAAGAATCGATGATTTTCTCGACATCTATTATGAAACCATGGACCGCACCTGTGCGGGAAAGGAGTTCTACTTTTCCAAGGCATTCTTCGATGAACTAAGCCAGATGAATGACCAGCATGTCTTCATCCACGTGCTATGCGATCATAAGGTGATTTCATCGGAACTTGTATTATATGGAACAGAGAACTGCTATCCCTTCCTATGTGGGACGAGACAGGAGTATTTCGATCTTAGGCCGTATGACTATCTGAAGTATGAAAGCTTCAAATGGGCAAAGGAGAAAGGTCTGAAAAGAGCCATCCTTGGTGGAGGGTTCGGATGTGATGATGGAATCTACAAGTTCAAGAAGAGCTTCGCTCCACATGGGGTCTGTGATTACTACATTGGAAAGAAGATCTTCAATAAAGAGGTTTATGACAAACTGGTGGACCTTAGAAGCGATATACAACAGGAGGAGCTTCAGACAACGTTCTTTCCTTCCTATAGAGGTTAGTTTTAATGCAATCTTTGGGGGATGTGATACCTGGTAGTTAAGTAGTTTCAAACTCAGTCTAAAGTCAGGATGAAATGAGAATTGAATGGATAAGACATAGGTGCAGTACTATTTCATCAGCGAATCAAAGAGTGCTCAATCCGATTCTTCAAGAATAGTCAGGAGTATGCTGCAGAAAAAAATCACAGCATCTGTTAGTTGAACTACATTGCTGGAAGTTGTGATTTTCACACAGGCCTCTTCATCCAGCAGCTTAAGAAGTATTCGTTTTATAATAAAGATAAGATTTATTGGACTGCTCTATCTTATCGGATTG
>DATIRH010000287.1:0-5119 GCA_035469845.1 Proteiniclasticum sp.
TGAGGATGACTTCTTTCTCCAACAGGTAAATCCAGGATTAAGTAAAACAGGAATTGTAGTATTCGAAGTTGGTGAGGACTTAGACCTAAATACCACAATACTAAAAGGACAGACAGGATTCTGGGGAACAGAAAGCATTGAAATTAGTCTAAAGCAATAGTATATTTAAAAATCCAGAGAATGATATCTCTGGATTTTTAAATTCATCTAATGCAACTGTTCAAATAATACTGATTTCTATATTCTCTTTATTTTATAGTTGCCTTCTTATTTAATATAGTAAGCAAGGCAATTTGCGAAGGATAATCTATAGATTATCCTTTGCAAAACAAATATTCTTCAATAAGAAAACCTTTTTCTGCGACGGTAGAGTATTCTAACGATTCATAATATAATGAAAGGGAGAAAGATTGGGGGGATTCAATTGTCACAGGTTTTAGGAATCAGCGTACTGACAAACATCAGAAAATCACTTACACTTTCGGGTTTTCTGAGAAAAATAAGTTACACCAGTAAAGAAATATTAGAAGCTGCAGGCGGAAAGAAATTCACACAAGGTATAAGCAGTCTTCTGGATAAAAAAGACTACAGCGTCCAGAGCTTATTTCCGGTTGTGAAAGAAGCTTTCGGGTCCTTGGGCAGTTCTGATGCGATTACTCTTGATAAAATATATGACTATCTGGTTTTAAAAGTGGATGAAGATGCCAGAGATCGGGTTTTCACCAAAGAAGAACGGGATTTCATGATCATTTTCATCGCCATCTATGAGGTCATGCTTAAAAGCGAAGAAGGTTCAGAAAGTGATGAATTCTACATCACCCACGGTTTCCAGTTTTTGACCAAGAAAGAAGTCCAGGAACTGGAAAATGAAGAATATAAGCGCTTTATGAAAGCATTCAAGGAAGATCATATCTATGCACTCATGAAAATGTCACGAGACCTTAAAAACTACAATACTCTGGACCATGTGGTCGGGGTACATCACGTAGGTATGTTTATTGCAAGGCAGCTGAAAAGCCTGGGACTGCCCATCGATCTTGGGAGAGTTTCTGGTGCCCTGGCAGGCCATGATATCGGAAAATATGGGGTCAAGCTCAATGAAATGAGAAGAGTACCTTATCTGCATTATTACTACTCGGATATCTGGTTCAAAAAACATGGCATCGATTATATCAGAAATGTCGCTGTGAACCACAGCACCTGGGACCTGGAGCTTGAAAACCTCTCTTTAGAAGCACTGGTGCTCATCTACTCCGACTTCAGAGTGAAGAATAAGAACGTCGGCGAAAAAGAAGAAATGTTCATCTACCCGCTGGATGAATCCTTTAATGTGATTCTGGAGAAGCTTGATAATGTGGACGAAGCCAAGGCCAGAAGATACGGCCGGGTTTATGCAAAGCTTGAAGACTTCGAGAACTATCTGGTAAGCCTTGGTGTTGAAGTGAGCGTCTCCACAAAGGATGAGAACAAAAAAATCATTGAAGCTAGAAAAAGTATCCGCACACTGAAGAAACCTGCTATCTGCTTTGGCGATGAGATCATCGGCAGGCTCAAATACCATGCCATCGATCACAACATCAAAGTCATGTATCTGCTTCGAGACGAGTTCAGCATGGATACGCTGCTTGAAGAGGCCCGGTCTCTAAGAGACTGGAAAGACCTTAGAGAATACATCCGAATCTTTGAAGAGTATTCCACTTACCTGACTCAGGGGCAGAAGCTACAGGTCATAAGCTTTCTACTCGAATGCCTCATCCATCCGGAGGATGATATAAGACATCACAGCGCTGAGATGCTTGGAAGCATTATCGGAAGCTTCGACGAAGATTACCGTAAAGAGATTCCACTTGAAGAAGTGGCGCCCTCTTCCAATGTTTCAGGACTCCTTCTTCTGGATAACACGCTGAAAAAGATTCTCTATCCAGGACACAAGGTCATCGACAGCCATAAGATGCAGCTAGGCTACTCCTTCGCCACCATGATCAAAAACCTTTTCGAAAGCCTTCCTGAATCAAGAATTTCTGATTACACGGCTGTGGTGGAAAAGTATTATGAGAACATCAGCTCGAAGAGACAGGAAACCAACATTTTCCTTACAGAAGCCATCCGATATATCCCTTTCAGACGAAAACTGAAAGAGGATTTTTATCGTACCGTGCTGAAGGGAAGCATCATGCAAAGAGTTGCAGTCCTTGAGCTCATCACGACAAGTTACCCCATCAGTCATTACAGTGAGGAATTTATCGAATACCTGAGAGCACGGCTTATTAAGGTCAGCAAAAAAACAGACATCACAGAGGTCTTTCTCTATATGAAGCTGGCTGGACAACTCTCCATGGGTGAAAGACGCACAGCTTTTGAAAAGGACCTGAAGAGCAGAAAAGCAGAAATGGAAGAAGTGTTCCTCAACAACCTGAAAACAGCCACTCACTGGATTGCCAAGAGAAACAACATCAGGCTCCTGGTTTTCTATACACTGGATGGAAGCCTTATTTCACCGATCAACACCTCTCTTCATCTGTGTAATCTTCTGAAGGTCTCTGCCATAGAAAGCGTACGTAGAACCGCAGGAAATGCACTTATGACTCTGATGAGAAGACTTTCTTCTTATGAAAGAAATGAGGTGGCGGTTGAACTACTGCGTGCCCTCGAGATTGAAGGACACCGCTTTACAGAGTATATTCCAAAGCCTTTAGGTAGAGTTCTTCTTTATCTTGATATGAAGGAATTTGACGAAATCATCGACGATCTTCTGATCAAGGTGAAAACAGCCAATCCTTCCGTGAAGACACTGCTGATCAAAACCCTTGGAACGACTCTGGAATCCTTTATCCAGTTTGGTATGAGAAGTACCGACCTTAACCAGGATGAAAAAATCGAAAGAATCAAGAATATGCTCAGCGTTCTACTTTATGGTATGTCGGATTACGAGAACCTCACCATAAGAGCTTCCTTCACCACCATCGGAAAGGTTATTTTCGCTTCCGATATCCTGACACTGGAAAGCAAGAATCAGGTCTTCTTATTCATCTACAAGAAGCTCATCACGCTTCTGACCAATGAATCAAGAAACCTTCTGTTCCTCTGCCAGAGTGTAGGCCTCAATAACATCTACCGTTTCATGAATGACTATCTTCATGAGAAAAAGGAGTTCATTCATGCACGCACGACAAAGTATGCCTTCTTCCCTGGAACCTTTGACCCCTTTACCCTCTCTCATTTAGCCATTGCTAAACTGATCAGAGATCAGGGGTATGAAGTGTATCTCTCCATTGACGAGTTTTCCTGGTCGAAGAAGACCCTTCCAAACAATGTCAGAAGAAGAATCCTTGAAATGAGTACAGCCGGAGAACTGGACCTTTACCTCTTCCCTGCAGATATTCCAGTGAATATCGCCAATGACGAGGATCTTCATAAACTGAAAACCATCTTCAACAAAGACGTCTATATGGTCTGTGGAAGTGATGTGGTCATCAATGCCTCCAGCTATAAAAATGAGCCCACGGAGCATTCGATTCATACCCTGAACCACCTGGTCTTTGACCGCACAAGAATCCGTGGAGCAAGAAAGACCATTGAAAGCCTTGTGGACCACGTGGTCTTTATGGATCTTCCAAAGGAACTGAAGGAAGTTTCTTCCTCAAAGATCCGTACCAATATCGATGAGAACAGAGACATTTCAAGTCTCATTGACCCCATGGCGCAGAACTACATCTACATGAATGGCTTCTATCAGAAAGCGCCAGTGGATAAATCAATGGTTAGCGCTACTTTTCTGGAGAAAAAGATCTATCGCGAGATGGACCCTGTACTTTCTGAAAGCATAGACAGTCTCTTTCCTGCAAGCAGGCACGCGATTGCCAGATTCGTCAAAGACATCTTCCAGAAGCCTTCCGGCAGAGTCCTGACCCTGACGGACCGCACCAGTGGAAAGCCCATCGGCATGAGCATTTTCCACTGGGCAAGAAGTGAGTATCTCATGGATGAAATGAAGTCGCCTCTCTTTGCAGACAAAGTACGTGCACTGAATCTCGGACGCATCATGGTCCTTGACGGTCTTCATATTTCTGCTCCTGACAAACTGAGAAACTATCATCAGATCCTGCTTACTGAAACTTTGTCCTTCGCTGTGTCCCGTGATTATGAATGTGCTGTGTTTATTCCGAAGAACAAGTACCTGAAAGAGGAAAAATTCATAAATCTTCTGGGGCTCTATAATTTCCAGACACTGGACTGCAATGAACCTGTATATTATGTGGACATGAGTACACCTATTGCGCTGAATCTGGATATGGAGAATATCCTGAAGGATCCTTTCAGAAGCAATCAGAAGGTGCGTACCAAGATCAATGAAACCAGAGTGAATCTCATGAAAGCCATCGGTGCTCTTTACCCCGGCAACCTTGTTCTCCCTTTTGAACCGCTGATGCTCCAGCAGGGCATCATCAGTCTCGTCTGCCAGGAAAACAACGTGCCCATGGAGGACACCAGACCAAGGATATTGGGAAACTATATGTGTGTTCCTTACGGAGATGTGCTGGATCGCTCTGTGGTCCCCAATACCGTCACAAAATCCATACACTCGGAAAAATATTTCAGTTCCGATATGAAGAGCTTCACCATCAGAGAAGTGCCCTTCTACCTGACCCTTGAAAATCAGGTGAATACGCTCTCCTCCTTCAGAAAACCGGTGATTCTCGTGGACACCATCCTTCATAAGGGATACAGAATGAATGCCTTAAGTCCTCTTTTAAAATCCCACGGGATCGAGGTCAGAAAAATCATCACAGGTATCCTTTCTGCAAAGGGAATGGATATGATGTCAGGCAAGGAATATAAGGTGGATGGAGTGTATTATCTTCCAAGACTGAAAGCCTGGTTCAATGAGAAGGACCTCTATCCATTCATGGGTGGAGATGCATTGTGGAGAGGTGAATATCCAAAACGAAACCTCATCGAATCCATCAATCTGATTCTGCCCTATACCACGCCTACCTTCATCATGGATGCAGGAGCAAAAAGAGTCTATGACCTTTCTAAAACGGCCATAGAAAATGCCATGACCATACTGAATATCATCGAAGAGGAGTTCCATAGGTTCTATGAAAGAAAACTGACC
>DATIRH010000288.1:0-1670 GCA_035469845.1 Proteiniclasticum sp.
AACAGGAACTCAGCCTAAGACAGTGTGTGATGTGCACACCTATACACCACCTGTAATCGATCCGATTCCAGAAGAGCCTGCTGAGCCTACTCCTCAACCTGTTATACCTACTCCTCAGCCTACTCAACCAGGTAGAACTAAACCTGTTATACCTGGTTTGCCTAATATACCTGGTCTCCCTAACCCTTAATCTAACAAAGATGACTTTGCTGGCAGAGGCGATTAAGCGGTATTAAGAAAA
The DNA here is from genome assembly GCA_035469845.1 of Proteiniclasticum sp. Lineage (GTDB taxonomy): Bacteria > Bacillota > Clostridia > Clostridiales > Clostridiaceae > Proteiniclasticum. Next base: position 242 of record DATIRH010000288.1, read on the forward strand.
ACTATTATAATCATCCCTTTTGCATTCAGTTTTGACTGCAAAAGGGATTTTTCAATAATCAGTTTACGACAATATAAAGTGTATATTATATACTTATCGATAAAACATGAGGCAGGTGTCCGAATGAATAAAGAAAAGCAATTGAGAGATTTTATAATTAAAGCATCTCTGGATGAAATACTTGAACTAACAGAAGAACTTCATCCAGTAGATTTATTAGAGGTCTTACAGGAATATGAAGAAGACCAGAAAAAACTTCTCGAAAAATTTCCTGATGAATATATAGCAATGGTCATTGACGAAGCTGAATTGGATGAGAAATTTATTCTACTTTCTTTGTTTTCACCAAAACAGAAACAGAAAATCATTTCAGAAATGTCATCAAATGAACTAGCAGATATGCTTGGAAACATAGATGAAGAGGCTCAGCACACTATTTTAGAAGGAATGGAAGAAGACCTAAGAGAAGAAATCGAAGAACTTCTTTCCTTCAGTCCTGAAACCGCTGGTGGTATCATGGCCACTGAGTTTGTTTCAGTACAGGAAAACATGACTATTGATGAAACATTGATTTTTTTAAGAGATATCTCACCCAACGCAGAAACGCCTTACTATATTTAAGTGCTGGACGAGCAGGATGTACTGAAGGGAATTGTTCCAATCAGGGCAATCCTTACTTCTTTGCCTTCCGTTCTTTTAAAAGATGTAATGCTTGAAAATGTGGCAACCATACCTGTAGAAATGGATCAGGAAGAGGTCTCTAACATCTTCCAGAAATATGGTTATATGGCCATGCCAGTAGTCGATGATCAAGATGTAATGTTAGGTGTTATAACAGTAGATGACATTATGGAAGTTTTATCAGATGAGCATACTGAAGATATGTATCGTCTTGCCGGTCTTGATGAAGAAGAAGAGATTGACGGTACAGTAATGGATTCCATTAAAAGTCGTCTACCCTGGCTGCTCGTCAATCTAGTCACAGCAATTCTCGCTTCAGCTACAGTCAGTTTATTTGATGCAACAATCAGCAAAGTGGTCGCGCTGGCTGTATTCATGCCTCTGGTTACAGGTATGGGTGGAAATGCGGGAACACAAACACTGACTTTAATCATCAGAGGTATTGCACTTGGAGAAATTGACTATGAGAACAAAAAAGAGATTCTCAGAAAAGAATTTCTGGTAGGTATCCTACATGGGGCATCCCTAGGCTTAATCGTCGCCGTATTAGGCGGACTCTGGGAAGGCAACTTTGTATTCGGTCTGGTTATTGGTGTTGCCATGTTCCTTAATATGGTCATAGCCGCCTTATCCGGCTTCTATGTTCCTTTACTGCTCAAAAAAATGGGCGTAGACCCAGCACTTGCCTCTGCAGTATTTGTCACCACAATGACTGATGTTCTGGGATTCTTCTTCTTCCTCGGATTTG
>DATIRH010000289.1:0-3205 GCA_035469845.1 Proteiniclasticum sp.
AGGACTGCAATAGCATCAACCAGCGACACTACGTCTCTCGTTCTGGAAATGACGGGATTAAAGAAGTACTTTGATGTAATCATTGATGGATATAAAGTGAAAGCGCCAAAACCTAATCCGGAGGTCTATCTGGTAAGTGCCATAGAGCTTCAGATAGAACCTGATGAATGTGCCGTCTTTGAGGACAGCAGAGCTGGTGTGCTTTCAGCGAAACGTGCGGGTATGAAAGTTGTAGCAGTGAGTGAAAGAATGATCGGTGAAGCGGATAAGTGTGTAGCAAGCCTGGAAAATCTGAATATGGACATCTTAAACTTTTAGTTTAACATGAGGAGGAAACTTTCATGAAAACAGCAGCTTTTTTTGACATAGACGGAACACTTTACAGAGAAGTGTTCATGAAAGAGTTATTCAAGAGAATGATCAAAAGCGAAATCATCAAGGAAGAAGACTGGTATACACAAGTAAAACCTTATTATGACAAATATGACCGCAGAGTAGGTTCCTATGATGAGTATCTGATTAAAATGGCTAATATCTATACATTGGCGATCAAAGGATTTCATCACAGTTTCATCGAACATATTATTCATAATGTGGTTCGTGATATGGGACTAAGAAACTATCTCTTTACAAGAAATCGGATCAAATGGCATAAGAATGAAGGTCATAAAGTGATCACCATCTCTGGAAGCCCCATAGAACTGGTTAGAGAAATGGCTAGTCTTCATGATTTTGATGACTTCAGAGGGTCGATTTATCCCATGGATGAGAAGGAACGGTATACTGGTGAAGTCATACCCATGTGGGATGGAAATTCTAAAAAGAATGCGATCTTTGAGTTGAGAGATCTCTATGATATCGATCTCGATGCTTCGTATGCTTATGGAGATACAGCTGGTGACTTCACGATGTTTAAACTCGTTGGACATCCGATTTTAGTCAATCCCACGCGCGAACTGGTGAATCTAGTGCTTCAGGACCCTGAAGTGAGAAAGAAAGCTGAAGTTGCTGTGGAAAGAAAAGATATCATCTATCATGTCAAGATAGAGGATCTGGTAATAGAATAAAGAATATGAAAAGAGGGATGAGCAATGCTGGTGCAAAATGACAAATTTCCAGTGGCCGTCAACTCTTCTGATTTTACCTTAAAATATCGTGGTGAAGAGATCATAAAAGAGTCGATTTTCTTTGATTTGGAACATTATCTTTACAAAGAACCCATCGCCATTGGTGTTTTCGGCGCAGCGATTTATCAGGAAGAGAAGAAGGCTGTAGTAACAACGCAGTATATGATCGAAAACAGAAAAGATGCTAGAACGATTCTGAAGATGACGAGAGATTATTTTGAGTCCATGAAGAATGACGGTAAAAAATATATCGTAACTTTTTCTGGAAACAATGATTTTCTGGTGATCAATCATCTCTTCAGAAAATATGAAATTGATTATAATTTCGAAGAAGAATTCGAACTTGTGGATATTCAAAAAGAATATGAAGCAAAATACAACAAGAATATCGGATTGAAGAATCTTGAGAGATTACATCAGATTGAAAGAGATGGAGAACTGATTTCCGGCATGACTTTAGCTAAAACTTTTTCTAAAATCATCAAAGATCATGGATATATAAATAGAATGCCTGAAGAGAAAATCACAAGAATCATGAAATACAATGAGCAGGACGTAGTGAATCTCTTTAATATCATGAATCGTTGGGAAGAGGTCACAATCGAAGACGTTCTGAGTCTTGAAGAAAAACTTCTTCAAGAGAAACTGCTCAAGATCGAAATGAAAAGACTGCTTCAGTTAGAGTCAGAGAAGAATCAGGAAAATACCTTGCCGCTAGATGACATGGCTGGAGAGATGGGATAAGAATAAGATGCACTTTTCTTTTAAAAGAAAGTCATTATAAAACCTGCATGATTTCATGCAGGTTTTATAATGCTCAATTTCAGTGATTGAAGAAGAAAAGGGTAGACATTGAAGAAGAAAATGTAACAGTACATTGATAACTACAGAAATATTCTGTAGAATTGATAGTAATAAAAGAATAGGTAAATAGATCTGAAGTATTGAAAAATAAGCTTTAGGAAGGATAAATGGATATAAAATCCATAGGTGAGAAAGATGGGATTTAATTTCAGAAAAAGAATCAGACTTGGTAAATTATTCAATTTGAATATCGGGAAATCTGGTGCCAGCATCTCTTTTGGCGCGAAAGGCTTCAGACAGAGTTTCAGTACAAGAGGAAGCTCTAGAACCACATTCAGTCTTCCTGGAACGGGCTTGTCCTATAGTAAAGCGATCAGTGCGAAGTCCATCCTGAAGAAATTCGGGAACAGAGAGGTGTTTAAAAGCGAGTCTGGTTCGGCTGATCCAAAAGTGCAGGTTAATGCATATCGTGAAGACATTGCACTGATCACGACGCTTCATCACTTCGAAGATTACCCCAGTGGAATTGACTGGGAGGAAGTGAAGATGGAAAAGGAACCATTTGAAAAGGGAAAACCTGGTCCTCACACTAAAGAAGCCATGAAGTTTGTTGAAGAGAACAAACCTGGATTGTTTGCAAGGGTTTTTGCTAAGGGGGATTTTAAGGACAAGTCAAAAGAGGTCCTTGAAGAAGCTGAAGCCATGGATGAAGAGCTCTATTTAGCCTGGGAACATAACAGAATCATTGCTGAGCGCATGATGAATGAAGACAAAGACAGTTACCTGGAGGTTCTTGAAGATCTGAAACTAAGCGAAGAACTGGGGCATTATATAAGGTCCATGGACTTCAGTTATACGGATCATGATTCTCTGAAGGTCGAGCTTTCTTTGAGTATTGACGATTTCATCCCGGAGGAATACAAGAGCCTGACACCAACAGGGAAATTATCCATTAAAAAATACACCAAAACAGATTATTATGACATCGCAAATCAGTTTGTATCAGGACTTGTTCTTCGAACTGCGCGTAACCTGCTTAATATATTGCCTGTGGAGGATGTTTTCATCAATGTGTGGGAAATTGAAAAAAACAAGTATAGCGGTGTAGACGAAAACCAGAGGATCTTATCCATCCTCATCGACAGGAAAACTTTTAAGGAAATCAATCTAGAAAAAGTGAATCCTTCTGAGGCCTTGACCAATTTCAGACATGAAATTGAGTTCATCAAAACAAGAGGATTCAAAGAAGTCACTGAGCTTGCAATATAAAAATG
>DATIRH010000290.1:0-2248 GCA_035469845.1 Proteiniclasticum sp.
CTTAGTACTGATGTAAGCATCAGAATAATCATCACCTGAACATTAAAACCGGTTATAATGCTGATAAAAATCGCACTGACAAGCGCAAGTGTCTGACCAATCCTCTTCTTCACAAGTATCGTCAGCAGCATCGGCAAGAAGGTATAGGGTACCAGAAACGGATTGATGACTGTCATGAATCTTGTTAAAGTCAGTGCCAGTGCCATAAGAAGAAACATCAGCGTGACTCTCTTCAAGTCACAGTAGATTTCTCTATAAAACCGCTTCAAATAATAGATTATGATACCATGAATGACAAATACCGCAGCCAGAAGCCCTGCAAAAGGCAATGCATTGAATCCACTTTCACTTAAGTATCCGAGTTCAGCCAACAGCGCCAACTGGTTCGCATTGACCGGGTCTCCTTCCTTAACGATGGTCTGATTCTTTTTGATGATCACAGGTGTCACGCTTCCCCTGGCTTCTTCTTTAAGTGTTTCGGTGGCTTCCTCATCAAAGAAATAATTCGGTTTCACTAGTGTTGTTATGAACTGTTTGATGGCGCTTTTCGCAGTGTCATTGAAGCTGAAGCTGTCCACAACATCTGATAGTTCTGCCCTGGAACGTTCCATCTTACTCTGGTCATCTTCTTCCAGAGGAGTCTCATATATTTTATTGATACTGTTATTAATAGTATTTAATGCATAACGCAGATCGCTGTTATCAATGTTCAGAAGAGCCAGGTATTCCTCAGAAGATATACCGTAAGTACCTCTATTAGCCAGCATAACCGCAATCTCTTCAGTTTCTGTAAGCGGGTTTCTTGCATTGATGATGCCGTTGAAGAAATCATTGTTTTCTTTCAAAGCACTTCTGCGAACTTCCAGTTCCTGCCTATACTGATTCTGCACTGAGTCCACAGCATCATCGATGAGCGCTTTTGTAGTCATTTCGTCCACTAAATCAACCGATGCTCTGAAATCTACAGGTGCTATGTCTCCTACTTTTAAATCATATTTCTTATTTACAATACTGGTAACCAGTATTCCAAAAGTAACCAGTATGGATAGAACAAAAACTCCGCGTCTCCACCACTTATTTCTTTCGCTTTTCATACATTCTCCTTAACCTAAAGAGTCATTCCAAAGAGATCCCGAATAATCCGGTAATCAGATATTGAATGTTATTTTAATATAATCAGTTTATCAAACTCACGGTATAATTACCACATTTTACCTATATACTTATTGAAAGGCAACCAGAACTCTTCCTTTTCCATGGGTTTCACAAAGCAGTTCCTCTTTCAGGTCCTCAAATTTCACTTCATTATATATTATTGTGTCCAGACTCTTCAGTTTCCATTCATGCGCCAATTTATTGAAAATCGTCATTTTTTCATCTCTCATCACATTTACAGAGTCGATCCCCTTCAGGCTGATCCCTCTTATAATAAATGGAAATACTGTTGAATTGAACTTTATTCCCGAGAGATTCCCACTGACAGCTAAGGTTCCGCCATATCTGATTTCAGTCAAAAGATTCCCTGTGGCTTCTCCCCCTGTAGCATCAATGACACCATCCCATTTTTCTTTTGACAAGGGCTTCCTTTTCTCCAGGAGTGTGTCAAACAATATCACTTCATGCGCACCTATAGATTTCAGGTAATCTACATTTTCCAGATGCCTTGTTGCAACCGTGATACGCGCTCCAATCTTGTTTAGAATCATTACGGCAAAAGACGAGACCCCACCTGTTCCTCCGGTCACAAGGATATCTTTATCCATTACTGAACCGTGGTCTGAGACCGCTTCCACTGACAAGGCAGAAGTAAACCCCGCTGTTCCGATCTGCATGACTTCTTTTAAAGATAATCCATCCGGTACTTTACATAGATCATTTTCCTTTACTGTCACATATTCCTGAAACCCTCCGAAACGGTCTGTGCCGTATCCAAGACCCGTCACGAAAACCTGTTCTCCCACATTAAACTGGGATGAATTCGATTCTTCTACAAGTCCGGAGAAATCAATGCCCGGAACCATGGGATAGTTTCTGATCACTTTACTTGCAGGATTCATTGCCAACCGATCTTTATAGTTGATTCCTGAAAAAGCTTCTTTCACTCTAACTTCATGCATCTGCAGAGGTAACCATTTTGCGTTCCTATACTGTATGTCAATTTTTTCATCCAGAAGATTTAGCATCAGCGCTCTATTTTCCATAATTCCCTCCTGTTTATTTTACTCAAAAAAATGAGCTATAATCATTA
>DATIRH010000291.1:0-2289 GCA_035469845.1 Proteiniclasticum sp.
CATTCCAGCTTCTTCTTCACTGAAGAAAGGTCCTACAGGTTTGGTTGGATTTAAAAAGGCTTCATCGGTTTCACTGACTTCCACCTGGGTGATCAGAGAGACGATTTTCCTGTCCATCTTTCTTTCTTCTAGTCTATTCGCAAGACTCTGTTTGATGATATATCCTAATAACCCCTGAGTCTCTGCACCGCAAGCATCCATTGCGTAGGCGGGCACCTTCTCTTTTGCAGCCTCTCCCTTGATAAGTGAATTTCCTACATGAGGTCCATTCCCATGGGTTAAAACAACATTATATCCCACTTCCAGAAGATCTATGATATGATCACAGCTTTTCATGACATTCTCAAATTGCTCTTCCAGTGTTCCTTTTTGTCCTTCTTTAATGATTGCATTTCCACCAATTGCAATAACAGCAGTCTTCATCTAATTCATCCCTTTCATGTTTTGTAATCCTTTTCTCATGAATCACTTTATCATGTAGGAGAAAGAGATTATATCAGCAAAATAACTAAAAAAGCACTAATATCTTTAGCTATTATGACTAAACTGTTTTCACTCGTAATTTTTCTTCAAGCATTTCGCCCTTATCTTCTTTTCAATTCCTCTTTTAAAAACACGAAAATTAATCTTATTTTTCAATAAAACGTTTGACCAGTTACATCTCTTTTGGTATTATGGTGTTATGAATTGAATATTGAAAAAAACTCATATAATGTCTGAAATAAGGTTCGACAGTCTCTACAGGATAACCGTTAATTATCCTACTATGAGTGAAAGTGTATCTAGGGTTCCATTCTCATTTTCTTTGAGGATTTGGTCCGAGCGATACAGGCATTTCATTTAATGTCACACCGATGGGATAAAAGCCCGGACGGATAGGTTTCACTTGTATAACAGGCCTATCCGTTCGAGCTCTATTTTTTTTATCAGCGAAATAATATATTATCTATTTTATCTTTTTTAATTATGAGCATGTTTTTCAAACTTCATTCAAATCAGAAACAATTTTGAGGAGGCAATTCAATGAATGAGTTCTTTAAGCTAAAAGAACATAACACCACTGTCCGGACTGAAGTAATCGCCGGTATTACGACTTTTGTGACCATGGCCTATATATTGGTCGTCAATCCAGTTTATCTGTCCGTTGCAGGCATGGATTTCAATGCGGTATTTATGGCAACCTGTATCTCAGCTGCCATCGGTACATTAATTATGGGACTCTATGCTAAACTTCCTTTCGCACAGGCACCCGGTATGGGACTCAATGCATTCTTTGCTTATACGGTAGTCGGTACCTTGGGTTATTCATGGGAAGCGGCTTTAGCTGCAGTTTTCATTTCAGGTCTTTTCTTTATCTTATTAACAGTAACAGGTTTCAGAGAAACCATCGTTGAGGCCATCCCAAATTCTCTGAAGCATGCCATCGGTGCCGGAATCGGATTATTTATCGCTTTCATCGGCTTTCAGAACTCCGGAATTGTTGTAGACTCTCCTGCAACCTTAATCACTCTCGGTAATTTCACAGAACCAACCGTTCTTTTAGCTGTTATCGGTCTCACCCTAACAGCAATCCTCATGGCAAGAAAAGTAAGAGGCGGACTGCTTCTTGGAATCATTGCTACAACTTTAATCGGAATTCCTATGGGCGTTACAGATACAACCATGACTACTTTCTCCCTGGACATCATGCCTACATTTTTTAAGGCAATTAATCCAGGACTAAGAGATCTGTTTACAGTAGCAGATGGATTCATTGCTGTAGCGAGCAGTGTGTTTGTTGTCGTGTTATCCTTTGTTCTTGTAGATATGTTCGACACAATCGGAACACTCATCGGAACTGGCGCAAAGGCAGGTATGCTTGACGAAGAAGGCAAGCTTCCAAATATGAATAAAGCGCTTCTGGCTGACGCCATAGCAACTTCTGCAGGTGCACTGCTGGGAACCTCCACAGTTACAACCTATGTAGAATCCGCTGCTGGTGTAGCAGAAGGTGGAAAGACAGGACTTACTGCAGTAACCACAGGAATTCTATTTATTCTATCCATATTCCTGGCTCCATTTGCACTGATGGTACCTGGACAGGCTACAGCCCCTGCTCTGATCATTGTCGGCGTACTGATGATGACCACCATCAAGAACATCAACTTTGATGATTTCGAAGAATCGCTTCCAGCATTCTTTACAATCGCAATCATGGCCTTCACCTACAGCATTTCAAATGGTATAGGCGCTGGACTGATTTTCTATCCGATCACAAAGCTTGCAGCTGGAAAGGCAAAGGATATTCAT
>DATIRH010000292.1:0-3396 GCA_035469845.1 Proteiniclasticum sp.
TACGCCGCATGACAGCTTGTCTGATCCGATAGAAGATGGATGGTCTTCTCATGGTCCACAGCATAAGCCAGAAGATCCACGATGTTTCCATGGAAGGCGATGGACAATGCTTTCTTTTTCTTCATGGCATCTTCTGCCAGCGTAAATGCTTCATCTGGTTAATCGGAAACAACCTTCACCCACCCTTGGTCTGTTCTTGATCTCATTCTGGACGCATCCACTTCTGCGACAATGGACACAGCTCCCGCGATATCTGCCGCTTTCGGCTGAGCTCCGCTCATGCCGCCGAGTCCAGAGGAAACGAACAGATAGCCAGAAAGATCCTCTTCTCCCACGAGGCCAAGCTTCATTCTTCCCGCATTGATGATGGTGTTGAAAGTCCCATGGACGATGCCCTGAGGTCCGATATACATAAGCCCTCCCGCCGTCATCTGACCATAGTTCGCCACACCCATCTGCATGGCATGATGCCAGTTTTCCTGATTGTCGAACATACCCACCATCATGGCGTTGGTGATGATGACTCTTGGTGCCATTTCATGGCTCTTGAAAATACCAAGTGGATGTCCTGATTCGATGACCAGGGTTTCATCCTGACGAAGCACTTCAAGATATTTTTTGATCAGCAGGTACTGCATCCAGTTCTGACATACCTGACCTGTTTCTCCGTAAGTGACCAGTTCATAGGGATAAAGCGCCACGTCAAAATCCAGATTATTATCCAGCATGACCTGAATGGCTTTCCCATCCACACAATTTCCCTCATATTCCTCAATAGGTTTCCCGTAGAGTCTGCCTATTGGCCTGTATCTGTATCCATAGATTCTTCCATAGGTTTTAAGCTCCTCGTAGAATTCCTCTGCTACGACTTCATGATGCTCTTCGGGTATATAACGCAAGGCATTCATCAGTGCGATCTTAGTATCCTTTTTATTCAGATTATATCCACGATTTGGTGCCCGCCTGATCCCTTCTTTAAACGCCGGGTACTCAGGCAGTGGTCCTTCGAGTTTTATTTTCATGGAGTTGTCGTTTCTAATATTCATTGCTGTTCTTGCCCCCTAAAAACGTTTTCTTAACTATCTCCATTTTATACGGAAATTCTTAAACTTGAAACAGCATAAGCCTGAGTTTTTTTGTGTTTGCTTAATTCTTTCCCTTATTCTACCTGCTAGAGACAGATGTGCTGATATTACACACTTCATCAAGCCGTATTTTCCTAACACCCCAAAAAATTTAGCGGATTTCAGATCAGATTCTAATAATTTTTTAACACGGTTTTAATTTAAAGAAGGTATTCTTTATACAAAGAGGAGGTATGAATTAAATGCGAAATAGAACATCTTACTATATTGGTCTCATCTTTATCATTATTGGTGGTGCCGCTTTATACAACGCACTGTTTTTGGACAACCTGTTTTCCATGAGAAACATGTGGCCGCTGTTTATTCTATTACCAGGACTTTTCCTGGAAATTGATTACTTCAGCAACTTCAGAAGAAGAGATGCAAGTGTGCTCATTCCAGCGGGACTACTCACACTTACAGGTACTTATTTTCTGATCAGGCAATTCCTGCCCATCATGGACAGCTTGTCAGGTCCGATCTTCATGGTGATTCTTGGTCTTGCTCTCCTGCAGTATTATGTGGCCAAGCCAAAGGATCGTGGAATCCTCGTGATTTCACTGACGCTCATCCTCATCGGAATTTTCATCGGTTACGGAAGATACTTGGGAGAATTCCCTGATTGGCTGAATCTCAATACTGTACGTGCTTCTGCTGTTCTTCTCCTGGGTATCTATCTGGTTTTCAGAACTTCAGGAAGAGATAAAAAGCCGGATTCCACCTACAGACCGAAAGAGTCCTACAGACCAAAAGAGACTTACAAGAAAGATACTCAGATTAAAAATGACGAACCAGTGATTGATTCAACAGAGGTTAATGAGACCGAAAAGAAATAAGAATTTGAAAAACGGCAGATGGATTATTCCATCTGCCGTTTCTGTATGTATCTCTCTATTTTCTACGCTCTACTATTCTTCGTCTTTCCAGGAGATTTCATCTATGATGATCCCGTTCACTTTATCTTCCGCTTTGTAGAACTGATCCGCATCTCCATAGATCTTGGTCTCGGTAGTGATGAAGGAGTCTGCTTTCTCCTTTATGTTTTCCTTGAATTTCTGTGCGCTATCCTTGAGATCATTCACAGCATCTTCCGCTTTTCCTTTGAGATCTTTGAGATCATCTTCCTGAAGACGGACATGTACCTTCGTTATGCTCTCATCCAGAAATCTTTCAACATTTTTTCCGGTACCTGATGCCTTTTCTCTCATGGTTGTGATGCTTTTGTATGCCAATGGCTCATTGCCCAGTTTTAATGCAAGAAGTCCGAAGGCCTCTCCTGAAACACTCATGACCTCACTGGTGATTTTCCCTACGCTCTTTGCAATTTCTTCAATTTTCTTTTTCTTATCTTCCATCTACATTTCCCTCCCTATTCTAAAACGTGTTTTTAGGCATAATGAATTTGACTTTTACATTTTCCAGCTTAAAATGTGCTTCCCGTCTTGCTTCTAGTTCTCCATCGATATTGAGGAATACGGGCTCCTCACTGTAAAGGTCCACGGTTTTAGCACGTAGGAGTGTCACTTCCTTCAGACCCATATGTTTACCTTGAACTGCTTTAGGAAGAAACTTTATGATTTTCGCTCTTGTGATATCCTTCACCAGGATAATATCAAGAAGTCCATCTCTAAAGTCTGCCTCCGGTGCAATCTTGATGCCTCCGCCATAATATTTCGCGTTGGCAATGGCCACCATAAATGCCTCTGTCTGGATTTCTTTCTGATCCACGACCATGCGAAGATTCAGATTCTTGAAATCTTTTGCAGTATCAAGAACCGATGCCAGATAAGCGAACTTATTAGGCAGATATTTTGTATTTTTAAACTTCTCCACATTATTGACCACAGAAGCATCAAAGCCCATGGAAGCGATATTGATGTAGAATCTGCCGTCGACAGAGGCCACATCGATTTCTTCTTCTGTGCCCAGCACAGTATTCATGAGAATTCTTTTTCGATCAAATTTTGTGACGATGCTTTTGATGAAATCATTGCCGGAACCCCCGGGTATGCAGCCCAAAGAAGATTCTGATCCGATCATGCCATTCAGTACTTCATTCAGGGTTCCATCTCCACCTACTGCATAAATACGATAGTTGTCCATGGACTAATATCTTTTTGCAATCTCCGTCGCGTGACCTTGTTCTTTGGTGTACACAATCTCGTAGGAAATATCCTGGTACTTCAGTTTCAGTTCATTAAAAAGCTTATGAATGGTATTGGTCATTTTCAGTGCGATACCATTTCCCGCTACTGGATTAACAATAAATAAA
>DATIRH010000293.1:0-5340 GCA_035469845.1 Proteiniclasticum sp.
GATAGAAAATGATTAACATTGTACTTTTCAGACCGGAAATCCCACAGAATACAGGCAATATTGGAAGGACTTGCGTTCTCACAAATGCAAAACTCCATCTGATTGGTCCCATGGGATTTTCCATCAGTGATAAAACTGTATCAAGAGCTGGATTGGATTACTGGAAAGAACTGGATGTAACACTATATGGAAGCTATGAAGAAATCCGCGAAAAATATAGAAACAACAAATTCTATTTTTCAAGTACGAAGGGAACCAGGCATCATTCTGAAATTGAATTTGAAGATGACGTTTTCATTGTTTTCGGCAGAGAATCCAGTGGGCTTCCTGAATATATTATGGAAGAAAATCGGGAGAATCTGTTCAGAGTTCCAATGGCAGAGAGCAGTACTCGAAGTCTCAATCTTTCAAATACAGTAGCTATAGTTGCATATGAGGCGCTTAGACAACTTGGTTATCCTCATATGAAATAAATATTCTGAAAATAGTATAAATTAGTTGATGTATTGGTTTTCAATGGAAATTGAAAACCAATTTTTCATTGCTGAGTGTAAACGATATGATTTTCATGAGCATAAACACCTTGGAAATCAGTATATTACGAAAAAACACGTACAATAGGCCTTTTGTAGTGTAATAATAGTTGTGATTTCATGGTAAAAAAGATATAATAAATGCAACGACAAAAGTCGAACGAATTATTTGGAGGGTTTTTTAATGAAAAAAATGCTTGCTATTCTAATGTCAATCATGATGGTTGGTATGGTTCTTGCTGGATGTGCATCCGAAAACGGAGAAGCGGAAGCTGACGGTTTTGAAATCGCACTGATCACCGACAAGGGAAATATCGATGACAAATCATTCAATCAAGGTGCTTGGGAAGGTGTTGTTGAATTTGCAGAAACAGAAAACATCACTCATAAGTACTATAAGCCAGAAGAAGCTTCTGATGCTGGTTACCTTGCTGCTATTGATTTAGCTGTAACTGGTGGAGCAAAGGTTATTGTAACTCCTGGATTCTTATTTGAGGTTCCAATTTTTGAAGCTCAGACGAAGTACCCAGAAGTGAAGTTCATTCTACTTGATGGTGCTCCTCATACAGCTGACTATGCAACATTTGAAACTAAGGAAAACGTTGCTAGTGTAATGTACTCTGAAGAAGAATCAGGATACCTTGCTGGTTATGCTGCAGTTATGGATGGAATGACAAAGTTAGGATACATGGGCGGTATGGCCGTTCCTGCTGTTCAGGCATTCGGATACGGATACCTTCAGGGTGCTGAAGCTGCGGCTGCAGAACTTGGACTTGATGATGGCGCTGTAGAAGTTACATACCACTACACAGGTAACTTTGAAGAGACTGATAACAACAAAGCAACTGCAAAGACAATGTACCAGGAAGGTGCTGAAGTCATATTTGCTGCTGGTGGAGCTGTTGGTAAGAGTGTAATGTCTGCTGCAGCTGAGTCCGATGCTAAGGTTATCGGTGTTGACGTTGACCAGAGATATGACAGCGAAACTGTAATCACATCCGCTACTAAGGGTCTTGCAGCTTCAGTTGTTGCTGTACTTGAATCCATATACAAGTCAGATAGCTGGTCTACATATTCAGCTAAAACAACATATTTCAATGCTGCCAATGACGGTGTTGGTCTTCCAACAGAAGTTATCGGAGAAGAAGGTGCAGATGCTTTCGATAGATTCGAATCTTTCGACAAGGCTGCATATGATACAGTCTTTGCTACATTAACTGATGGAAGTGTTGAGCTTGTTAGAACTTTTGAAGTAGCAGATGCTAACGGATATGCTACAGCTGAAGAACTTACATCAAATCTTGGATTAAGCAAAGTGAGTGTTTCTGTAAGATAATCAGGAATCATTCAAAATTATGGACAACCTCATACGAGTATGAGTTTTAATGGGGGAAGGCGAGAGTTTTCCCCCATTTTCCACCTAAAAAATAAAGTGATAAGAAGAGGTTAAAGTGGATAATTATATTATTGAAATGGTAAATATAACAAAAGAATTCCCCGGTATTATCGCGAACGACAACATCACATTGAACTTGAAGAGAGGAGAAGTTCATGCACTTCTAGGAGAAAACGGTGCAGGGAAATCTACTCTGATGAGTGTGCTCTTTGGGCTTTATCAGGCTGAAAAGGGTGAAATCAGAAAAAATGGACAAGTTGTGAAGATCAGTAATCCAAATGATGCAAATGCATTAGGAATCGGTATGGTACATCAGCATTTCAAGCTGGTGGAAATATTTACAGTCTTAGAAAACATCATTTTAGGTGTAGAGCCAAATAAAATGGGCTTTTTAGAAAAAAGTGAAGCAAGAAAAAAAGTTGTTGAACTAAGCGAGAGATACGGATTAAAGGTTAGTCCAGATGCAGTGATTGAAGATATTTCTGTAGGGATGCAGCAGAGAGTTGAAATTCTTAAAATGCTCTACAGAGATAACGAGATTCTGATCTTTGACGAACCTACAGCAGTTCTTACTCCGCAGGAGATTGAAGAAATTTTGGAAATCATGCGTGGCTTCGCTGATGAAGGAAAGTCAATTTTATTTATAACACATAAGCTTAATGAAATTATGCAGGTAGCTGACAGGTGTACTGTTCTACGTAAAGGTAAACTAATCGGAACGGTCGATGTAAAAGATACTACTAAAGAAGAACTATCAAAGATGATGGTTGGACGAGATATCAGCTTTACAGTTGATAAAGACCAGGCAGAACCAAAGGATGTAGTTCTCTCGGTGAGAAACGTGACAGTGCCAAGTAAAATTCATAAGAATAATGCAGTGAAAAATGTTTCTTTTGATGTTCGTGCAGGAGAGATTGTTTGTCTTGCAGGTATTGACGGTAATGGACAGACTGAATTTATTTCAGCACTTACAGGTCTGGAGAAAATATCGGATGGAATCATAAATCTGGCAGGAAAAGATATCAGTAAAGCTTCCATAAGAGAACGTTCCAAAGCAGGGATGAGCCACATTCCTGAGGATCGACACAAGCATGGACTGGTTCTGGATTATTCCTTAGAGGAGAATATGATTCTCCAGAGATATTGGGAACCGATGTTCCAGAAAAATGGATTCCTGAAATTTGATGCCATGAGAAAATATACTGAAGGACTTATACAGAAATTTGATGTTCGTAGCGGACAGGGGCCAGTTACAATGGTAAGAAGCATGTCTGGTGGTAATCAGCAGAAAGCGATTCTTGCTAGAGAAATCGATAAGAAGCATGAGCTTCTAGTAGCGGTTCAGCCTACAAGAGGACTGGATGTCGGTGCCATAGAGTATATCCATAAACAACTCATCGAAAGAAGAGATGCAGGCAAAGCGGTGCTTCTTGTATCACTAGAACTTGATGAAGTTATGGATGTCAGCGATAGAATTCTTGTCATGTATGAAGGAGAAATAGTTGGCGAACTTGATCCTAAAACAACATCTGTAGAAGAACTTGGTCTATACATGTCAGGTGCTAAACGTAATACCGTAAAGGAGATTAACCATGCAGAATAATAATTCTAGGAAAAATGGATTTAACTTAAAAAGCATTACACAAAGCAAGGGATTCTCAGGATTTACGGCAGCGCTGCTGGCCATTGCACTGGGTCTGATTGTAGGATTTATTGTTATGCTCGTTGCTGATCCATCCAATGCAATGAAAGGATTCAACAGCGTTCTATTAGGTGGGCTGAGCAGAATAGGGGATGTCTTCTATTTTGCAACACCGATTCTTATGACAGGACTTGCGGTCGGATTCGCCTTCAAGATGGGACTCTTTAATATTGGTGCTTCAGGACAATACACCATGGGTATGTATTTCGCTTTGTATGTAGGTTTCATGTGGGATCTTCCAAAAGGTGTACACTGGATCGTTGCTATCCTGGCTGGAATGGTAGGAGGAATGATCTGGGGATTCATCCCGGGTATATTTAAAGCTCTTCTAAACGTCAACGAAGTCATCACTTCCATCATGTTTAACTACATTGGTATGTATCTGGTGGATATGCTGGTTCAGGGAAACAGCAAAATGTACGTATCAGCTATGACAAGAACAAGCTATCTGCCTGTTAGTGTTCAAATACCTTCATTGGGGATCACCGGGTCAAATGTCAATTTTGGTATAATATTTGCTATTATCGTTGGTATTATTCTCTATATTGTATTGCAGAAAACGACTTTTGGTTTTGAACTGAAAGCGACTGGATTTAATAAGACCGCAGCAGATTATGCTGGTATGAAAGGAAAAAGGAATATAATTTTAACCATGGTTATAGCAGGAGGTCTTGCTGGTTTAGGTGGTGCTTTTGCAATTCTTGCGCCTTCAGCGATTACTGGAAGCAGTATGACTTATGAACCCATTAATATCATTGCAGCCAATGGATTCAATGGTATTGCTGTAGCACTTCTTGGAAATGCACACCCGATTGGTGTTATTTTCTCTTCAGTATTCATCTCACATATCCAAAGAGGTGGTACACTTGCCAGCCTTCATGGCTTTAAGCCGGAAATCATAGACGTAGTAATTGCTGTTATTATTTACTTCTCAGCATTTGCAATGATCATGAATGCAGCAGCTGGAAATTTCATAAGAACAAGAAGAGAAAAGAAGAGCGGAGTTGCTGAGGCGAAAAGCATTGGAGATAAAGATGCTTCTAGTGAGACGAAGGAGGCTAAGAAGTAATGGATACTTTATATTATCTGATTCAGAATATGCTTCCTGTTGCAATTCCTTTATTGCTCGTAGCGTTAGGTGGAATGTTCAGTGAACGCAGTGGTGTAATCAATATTGCTCTTGAAGGAATCATGCTTTTTGGAGCATTCTTTGGAGCTTTGTTTGTATACTTTGTTCAAGACTCAAACATGGGACCACAGACAATCCTTTTACTTGGAATGGTAGTAGCAGCAGTATCAGGATTAATTTATTCGCTGCTGTTATCCTTTGCTGCAGTCACAATGAAAGCAAATCAGACGATTACAGGTACATCGCTCAATATGCTGATTCCTGCAATCATTCTTCTGTTTTCAAAAATGTTCTTCAACTCTGACGGGATAACAACAAATAAGAGTTTCTATATTCGAGAAGTACCTGTGCTTGGACAGATTCCTGTTCTAGGGCAGTTGTTCTTCCAAAGAACATACTTAACCGTATATATAGGATTGTTGATACTACTGATAGTTACAGTTGTTTTCTACAAGACAAGATTCGGATTAAGACTAAGAGCTTGCGGTGAGCATCCCCATGCAGCTGATTCTGTGGGAATCAATGTGTACAAGATGCGATATGCAGGGGTAAGTTTATCTGGAGTCTTGGGTGGAACCGG
>DATIRH010000294.1:0-3426 GCA_035469845.1 Proteiniclasticum sp.
TCTGGATTAGGTAAAAATACAGGTGTTATGGGCGCGCTGGCAGTAGCAAAAATCAGCTGCAGATAGAAGATCAGATATAGACTAATAAAAGATAAAAATAAATAAAAAATAAAAATGGTATAAAAACAGTATAAAAATAGACAGGTTTATTTTATAATATTAATGTTGCATACAATTTGAGAGATGTATTAGAAGAGAAAAAGAGGGATGATTGATGGCTGTTACCATGAAACACATTGCAAAGCTTTGCGGAGTATCCGTTGCCACCGTTTCAAAAATCGTCAATGGTAAAGATGAGGATGTCCGAGTAGAAACCAAGCAGCGCGTGCTAAAAATCATAAAAGCAGAAGGTTATTTCATCAATACCCTTGCTAGAAGTATGAAGACAAAAAATACGAAAACATTAGGACTCATCGTGCCTGATATCAAAAATGGGTACTATACAGATATCTCAAGAGGGGCGGAAGACATGGCGATGAAAAATGGCTATGGTCTTTTTCTGTGTAATACAGATGATTCCATTAAAAAAGAAATCAGCTATCTAGTGAAACTGATGGAAAAGCAGGTGGACGGAATCATCATCATCGCATCTATGGAAAGAGATGCGATGACGGAAGAATTATTAAAAATCAATGTACCCTTTGCGGTGCTTAATACTGCGACCAGCTATAGGGATTATTCTGTAAGAGTGGAAGTAGATACCTACAAGGGTATGCACGATGGCATAAGTCATCTGATCGGGCTTGGTCATAAGAATATAATGTATCTTCAGGGTGAGACAATGCTCCCCTTTGGAGAAGAAAGACTAAGAGGGTACAGGGATGCACTTTTAGAGCATGGGATCCCATTCAGAAATGAATTTATTGCAACCACCTCATTTAAAGTGGAGGGCGCTTATGAATATCTGAGTGAACATGGGCTGAGGCCAGAAACAACAGCCATAGTATGTGGAAATGATCTGATGGCCCTGGGCGTCCTGAACTGGGCAAAAGAGGAATGCATCGATGTGCCAGGAGATCTTTCGATTATTGGATATGATGACTCGATTTTCAGTATCATCTCTTCGCCAAAGATAACGACTATCAATCAGAACTGTCTTAAAGTTGGAGAAATCCTAGTCAAAGAGCTTCTGAAAAAGATCGATACCAATGATGGATCGCAGATGATTATTCCTGTTGGAACGAGTCTTGTAGTCCGTGAATCCACAGGAAAGCCCATGATCTATTAAAGAAAATATTAGAACATCATGACTTTGTTATAGTAAAAGGATGAACAAAAATAGAAAACTCATGTTATAATACTCTAATAGAGTAAAATCAGGATAAAATTCCTGTATCAACTTCGGAGGAACAAATGAAAGATTTTTTAGTAACTTTGACAGACAGTAAATCAGTAGCAGCTGAGGCTTATAGAACTTTAAGAACCAATATCCAGTTTTCATCTTTTGATGAAGAAATGAAAATTATCACCGTGACTTCTTCAAGACCGTCGGAAGGAAAATCAACCGTAGCTTGTAACATGGCAGTCACATTTGCTGAAAACGGGAATAAAGTACTTCTTATTGATGCCGATTTAAGAAGACCTACCGTGCACAAGAAATTCAAACTGCCAAATTCATTGGGCATTGTTAATCTCATCCTTGAACCGGACCGGATGAATGAAATTGTTCATAAGGATGTTATAGAAGGACTGGATATTGTCACAAGTGGTGCAATTCCTCCAAATCCTTCAGAATTACTTGGCAGCAAAAGAAACAGAGCACTACTCAGTAAACTGAGACAGGAGTATGATACGATCATTCTTGATACACCACCACTTCTTGCGGTGACTGATGCTCAGGTTCTGACGACCATCTCTGACGGAACCATCATCGTTGCACAGCATGGTGTAACCAAAAAAGATGAGATTCTTCAGGCGAAGGGACTTCTGGAAAAGGTCAAAGGAAACATACTAGGTGTTGTACTAAGTCAGATTCCAGTGGATGATAATAGTTACTACTACTATTATTCCTATGAAGAAAAGAAAACCGATAAAAAATCTAAAAGATCAAGGAAGTAATAATGAGGAAGCTGTTCGTTGCACAGCTTCCTTTTCATGGGGGAGCGCATAAATGGTAGATTTACATTCCCATGTCTTGTATGACGTGGATGACGGAAGTGAAAATCTTGACATGTCCATGAAGATGATTGAGCAGTCCATCAGAGAAGGGGTGAAAATCCTTGCTCTGACGCCGCATCATATCAGAGGCCTCTTTACTGATGCCATGGACCATAAAAAGGACTATGCAGAAAAACTGGATTTTCTGCAGAAGAAATATGAAGGAAAGATTGAACTGGTTCAATCACTTGAAATCATGATTGATGAAAACATCTTTGAGGATCTTGAAAATGGTGTTCTTATTGGTTATGACAATACAAAGACTGTACTTGTGGAGTTTAATCTCCTTGATTATCCGCTCTATTCAGAAAGCATCTTCTATAAGATGAAAAAACATGGATATCAGGTTATTATGGCCCATCCGGAAAGAAACAAAGCGCTGATGGAAGACCCGGAGAAGATATACCATCTTCATGATTTAGGGGTGCTGTTTCAACTGAATGCAGGAAGTCTATTTGGACAGTTCGGAAAAAAGACAGAGAACTTTGCAAAAGAGCTGATCATGAAAAATCTGATTCACGCCATCGGATCCTACGGGCATAGAGATGTAAGAAGAGATATGAGGATTCGGCATGCTTATGAAGCGGTGAAGGAAATGAATGAAACCCTTTATGAGAGCATCATGCAGAACGGCCCGAAGCTGATCCACGGCGAAAAGGTGGAAGTTCTTCCCTATAAACCATGGACAGAACCTTTAAAAGTGAAGAAAAGAAAGAAAAAGAAGAAAAGTCTGTTGGATTATCTGAAATTCTGAATATGGAAGGAAAAGGAAGAAACTCATTGGAGTATCTTCCTTTTTTTGTGTTATTAAATAATAAAAACGATAAAGCGGTCCAAAAGTGGGTTTCATTGTTACTGTACGAGGCATGGAAGTTCAGATATCTGGGTGTGGACCTTACCCGGAAAGTGAATGTCAGCGGATTGACTCTGGATGAGTACTTTAGTGCGGTACACTCTGACTATAAGTAAATTGCGTGAAAAAGCTGTATTTTCAGATAGTGTTTAAGAAACCATAACAGAAGTAATAAAAAAAATAGTAGAAATTTACGAATATGCTCCTCTTATTGTAGACAGTGAAATTATAACTGTTTATAATGGGGGAGCATATTATTGACAATTGATAAAAATGCGAAATCACAATGTCATATTACTGATTTTCAATTTGCTATAAAGTGATTCTAATGTTGTAAACATAGAAGTTAATTTAATTCAAAGAATACTTGAAAATGAACGATAAATATTAATGAAATGTGAAATCGTTCATGTTCT
>DATIRH010000295.1:0-1945 GCA_035469845.1 Proteiniclasticum sp.
CCATCTTATCCGCAATTTTTCTAGGCGAGGAAATTACGCTGACGGTGGTCGTATCACTGATATCTATCGTCATTGGTATCATACTGGTCAATAGGGATATACCAAAGAAGAGATTATCATAGAAGATTGAATAGAATTTGAGATATCAAAAAGCGCTTTGCAGAATATCATTCTGAAAGCGCTTTTTGACTTCACCTAAATCTTGCGATTCTATTATGCTCTAAAAACCTGACCAGATGATCAGACCGATCGCATAAAGAATTGGAATGAATATTGAAGGCAGCATGTTTGAGATTTTCAGTTTCAGATTAAACACCATGTTGATGCCAAGGCCCATGATCATAAGGCTTCCGACCCCTGAAATCATGGGGATTGTTTCCGGTACAGCCGTCACCAGTGGTTTGATGAAATTTGCAAGAACAGAGATTGAGCCTTGATAAAGGAGCACTGAAACACTGGAAAGCATGACTCCAAGTCCCATGGTAGAGGCAAAGATCACTGAAGTGATACCATCCAGAATGGACTTCATATAAAGTTTATCATGGTTATTGGATAATGTGCTTTCAATGGTTCCGATGATGGCCATGGAGCCGATGCAAAATAGAAGAGTCGCTGTCAGAAACCCGTCTTTGATTTTACCTTTGTAATATTTATTGACCAGCAGCTCAATCTTATTGCTCATGGTCTCAAGTTTTTTCTCAATATGGATGACTTCACCGATCAGTGTACCCAAAGACATGGATATGATGATGACCATGGGGTTTTCAACTTTGACAAGACCTATGATTCCAAGATAGATGACGCATAATCCTAATACTTTAAAAAGGTTGTTGGCGATATCCTGATTGATTCTTTTATGAAAGAGAATACCGATCAGGCTTCCTGCGATTATGGCAAAAAAATTAACGATGGTTCCAAACATGTAAACACCTCTTTTAATTGAGTATGATCAGGTAGTACAGTACATACAGCCAGCTGAAAAGTCCATGGATGATTGCCCATATGACGGACTGGTAGAGACTCCAGCTGATAATCATTGCCAGAGCGCTTCCCATGGTGATACCGCTTTTGATCACGTCGCCTCTTTTCATTATTTTCCCTCCTCACATTATGAAATTATCTTTTTTCATTATAACTTAATTCGGAATAATTGTTGACTGATTTCACTATTCTTTTAGAAAAATGTGGCAATTATGCTATAATCTGTCAAATATTGAGAAAAAAGGGTTTCACGCTTGTAAACCACTCTGTGTTAATATATTATCAACTTAAGGAGTTGGTTAAATGGCAAAGTTGAAAGAAAAAGTGGAACATCAGGCTGATGTGAAAGAACTCCAGATGATTGTAAATCTGATGTGCTATATCGCTCTGGACTTAAAGGAAATTTCATGTCTGGAAACTATTGCTGTTTTCGACACTAAACTGAATACTATTTTCTGTGAGAACAAGATGGAATTAAGAAATGATAAAAATGGAAGAATGATGGTAGAGGAGTATCTCAAGGATCATAAAGAGGTCGTCCAGTGCCTGAAAGATGCACTGAAAACAGGAGAGCATAATAAAGTAAGGGAAAGTGACAAGAAATCGGCCCTGGCCATACCCATCATGGGGGCCAAAAAACCGGTTGGGGTTGTAGGGATCATCTACGAAACGGATGGATGTCATCATTCTCCGTGCACTTCAGATCTCATTTTCAAGGATATCATCAATAATTTCATTTTAAAGTACAGAGAAGTGAAACAGAAAGAATCCATGGCATCCTTATCATGCAGCTTGAAGACCTTAGAAGACTATGAGAAGTATGCGATACTGGAAACCGGCAGGAAATGCAACTGGAATATTTCGATGATGGCGAAGGAACTTGAAATCGGAAGAAATACACTTTATTCTAAAATGAAAAAAATGGGCATCAGTTAATAAAACATCAGTTAGAGGGGGAATATCA
>DATIRH010000296.1:0-2831 GCA_035469845.1 Proteiniclasticum sp.
AGTGTTTCAAGATGGTATTCTCACAGTCAGTGTTAAAAGAATTTACTGAAAATAAAATGTCCAGACAACTCTAAAAATCTGCCTATACAATCTGATAGATTTAAAAACAATGCAATTATACTTAAAAAGGATTGGCTTCTCATTTATCGAGAAGCCAATCCTTTTAAGATTACTGATAAGACTATTTATGAAAAGAACTAGGTTTACTGGCTTGGCTTGAATAAAATTCCCCTTTGGTTACTAAGTTTATCACTAAACTGTATAACCAAAGGGGAGCATATAAAATGTGCATTCAATTCGGTATGATGTTCTTGAATGTCTATATATTCATTGAAAATATCAAGTTGAAATATCGATTTCGTTATCCACATCAGTCGTTATTTTAATGATGAGTTTTATAGGTAGCGCTACAATGATTTCATAGGATTCACTGATCCATCCCATATCTTCATGTATGGATAAAGGAACAATTTCTTCAGGGAGCCTATGGAGCATCACTGAACCTTCTCTGATCTCCAGCTCACCTTCATAGGTTTTGCCATTGTGTTCGAAAGGAAATGATACTTTTTTTACATCTTCAACATCAAGTGGATGGCTGAATATTTCAACTCCATCTTTTTCTACCACGATGATTTTATCGTGTTCAACGGCTGATGCATTCATTCTGAATAATAGCGCTGGGACAAAGCTTAAAAGCACAAATGCAAATATGATGATAACATCCCATTTCTTGACATGAACTCTATTATGACCATCTTTAAGTTTCTTTAGCATAAAAGCCTCCCATAAATACAAATCAGAATCAGTTCTCTTTAAACTGAATGACTGATTTCTGAATCCATCTAATCTTTATGTTGCAGAACAACTTGTCTGACTGTTGACGCTGATCTCCTGACTATAATCCTTTGTACTTTTTTCCGATTTACAGTCTCGTCGAAATCCATTCATCCACATTATCAGTTGCAACTCATTCGCATTTAGAATTATACAGGATTTGACTCTGATTCGCAACTGTATTTTTTCACTTTTATACTTTGATTTGGAGTGATACTAAATATCAGAATAATGATCATAAAAAACTCTGGAGATCCTGGAAAGCCTCCACCATGAACAAAGAAAGCATGAGTATGAGAACCACTACTGAGACCAACTCGGTGCAACAGGAAAAAGACAGGAACTGTCCCACTCATAGAGTCTGGGGCAGTTCCAGTTAATGAATGTTTCAATTTGAAAAATATGTTTCTACATAATCCTCTTATATGATTTTCTTATTCTCACTTAGGATTCTTAGGAATCCTGTTTAGTGTACTTACGCTTGGATTGGCTTCACCGAACTTCTCCATAATAATGCTCAGCACCTCTTGCCTGGTCAAGCCCTCTTTTTCCTTCTGCTTGATCAGGTGATAAGCGCCAAAAACCGTAGAAGGTCCGATTTCAGAAGAGAAATGTCCGATTCCCTGGTTCCAGGCAAACAGCTCAAATATCTCGTCCAGTTCCTTCACCTCCGTTCCAAGCGCATAAGACTTGATCAGTTCCCGGGTAGCCTGCCTGAAACGTCCAGCACCTACAGCGTTACTCATGGACAAAAGCAGTTTTATCCGAAGAGAAATAACGGCATCCTCTTTTTCCCAGATCATCTGCCAGAAGTTCACTGCCGTTTCAGCCATCTCATCGCTGATGGTCTTGTAATTGAGAAGCGCAGTAGGCTTAAGCGGCATATCCGCTCCTCCGGGATATTTCATTTCTCCGAGTCTCATCCTGAAAAAACTGGCCTGGTATTCACTATCATAGACTTTTCTCAGACGATATTCAAATCCCAGCTTTTCCATTGCAGAATAAAGGGGCTTAGGTTCAAAACTCTGGATGATGGTGATTCCCTCCCCCACCTTCACAGCTTCGGCCTGATGAAGAATCATCGGAAGGATATTTCCTTCCAGATTTCTTACATCGAGAACTTTGAAATCACTTGTTCGTTCTTCCCATTCATGGCTCATGATCATCACTCCACTGCTGTTATTTTACTTTATCTCTGATTTCATTTTATCACATCTGAAAAACGCAATTTTACAGACAAAAAAACTTCTGTCCTGACATCCTCACAAAAGTATATTCGTTTATAGGTTCTCCACTTCTACTACAATCAGATGATTTTCTTCTACCCGAAAACGAATATTCATGCCTCCGAAGGGAAGGCAGAAAATCCAGCTGGAATCCTCCTTATGAGATCTTCTTGGGTCCTCTGCCAGCACCTCTCTCAGAGCCTTAATTTTATTCTTCGGAATCTTGTCCACAAGCTTCCTAGAAATATCCACAACAAGTCTCTCTTTTTCCACTTCTCCAGAGATTTCGCTGACTGATTCCGGATGTCTGTCAATTGTCGGAACATAAGGTTTGATGTCAAAAATCGGGGTTTTGTCCATAAGATCTGCACCACTCACATATAGAACAGGTCCCAGCTTCTCATCCATCTCCACCCTCTCAAGTTTCACAGAAGAAAGTCCCAGATGATTAGGCCTATAGGGTGAGCGTGAAGCAAAAACACCCACTCTGATTTTACCCCCAAGACTTGGAGGTCTTGCTGTAAAAGACCAACCTTCTCTTATTTTTTCTGAAAATTGCCAGATCAGCCAGAGGTATGAATACTGCTCAATTCCCTTCACAGCTTCCTTATTTCTGTATCGTGGTTCGAAAATGATTCTCCCTTCAAGGCTTCTTATGATTCCACTCTGTCTTGGAATACCGAAAGTAGTAGGGAAATCAGTATGGATCCTTGCAATTACTTCAATTTCGATGACTTCTCTTTCATCCATTTTCCATATAGCACCTCCTGC
>DATIRH010000297.1:0-3023 GCA_035469845.1 Proteiniclasticum sp.
ATGCTCATTTTATCAGTCACGTCCCAGAGGTTTCCCTTACTTGCATCCCAGCCCAGATCCATGGCTTCATTTTTGGTGATGTAATTATCAGGGAGTCTGCCATAGGTGTGAATATAGAGTGCAACCTCGTCTTTCGACGTATAGAACCCGTCTTCGTCTATGGAAGTGCCTTCCTCGGGAACTTCACTTTCCATTTCTTCAGGGGATTCTATCGAGTCCTCCACCTGAGGGGGATTTCCTTCCTCGAGGATTTCGATGTCCAGTATGGAACAGCCTGAAAAACTCAGAATAAGAAGCAGTGCCAGAAAAAGAGCGCTACTTTTGTTAAACAGTTTTTTCATTATTCCCATTCTCCATTCTTGTATCCATCTACCAGAGCTTTGATCTTAAGACCGCATCGTCTTCCGCGGCACTCTCCCGAACCTGACCCTGTGACTTCGTTCACCTTGACCACACTGTCAGCACCTTTTCTGATGGCCTCTTTTATTTTACTTCTTGGTATCGCCTTGCATATACACACTTTAGTTATATTATCCATGATCCTGGGATCAATTTCATTATCCATTTTCATCACTCCTTACAATGAATTATAACGGAGTCGAACCTATATTGACAATAAATCACGAAATATTCATTTACAGTTCACTTTACCTTTACATCGCTTCATTGTGTTTATATCAGAATAATGTCATAATTAATTTAAGTTTATCAAGGAGGTCGAATATGAAAGATAAAATACTTGTAATTACCAGCAGCATATTAGATCAGGGATCTTTATCCAAGGAAAATGAGACTTCCCATGGTCCTTTACCCGTTGTATCGGACCTGATTTCACTTAATATCAATCTGATTCCAGTTCCAAACATTGAAAAACATTTTGAACTTTATAGAAAAGATATTACGAAAGAAGATTTCAGTGAAGAAAGCTACCAGAAATATATTAAATCCCATTTAGTTCCTTTAGTAAATGAGGTTATGGAAAGAGTACGAAATGGAGCCACCTTTTTAGGTATTCTCTCCTATGATGCTGATAAAAGTCAGAGAGTCGAACCAGAGACCAGCCCGATAATGATCGAGCTCTTCAGACTTTTTGACAGAAACTGCATGCTCACACCCTATTTTGAAATCAAGGAAAATCTGCCTCCTGAAGAGATGGATCTCATCATTTCAGAAATCGCAGTCTCACTGAGCATATGAGATATATAGTAATCAAGAACCATATTGTGAATGAAGCAAATCTCATTACACTGAAGGAAAATGATCGTGTTCTTCGCCTCGAAGAGTACATTGGTAATCCGGTATGGCAAAACTGGGTATACTGCATTTCAAGAGATACACTGAAAGAGGGCTGGATCCCTCGTGCATACCTCAAGGATTTAAGCGATGAATCCGTACTCCTTGAAGATTATTCCTCCAAAGAACTCAATGTCTCAATAGGTGATGTGGTCTCAATGAAGAAAACAGTCAACAACTGGGCCTACTGCATTCATGAGCACACCGGACAAGAAGGATGGGTTCCACTGGAAAACCTTGAGATCATTAAAGAACATTAAATAATTTTATTTGATATTAAACTAATAAAAAGGAAGAGGATTCACAAAATGAATCCTCTTCCTTTTTTCATGCCTCAGATCAGAGAAGATCTTCTTCCCCTGATCTGATTATTGGTTTCCTGCCTGTCAATCTGAAAAACTGTTTAAAAATGCAGCTTGATGATGCCGTTCTTATATTCAGGGACAATGTCGTAAAGATCCTTCTGGAGACAGAACCTGATATCCTCTTCCAGTCCCAGGTCCATCAGCAGTTTATAATGCTTCGCTTCTTTGATATAACTGAAAAAATCCTGATGTGTTCTATAAATGAGAAGCGCGGTTTTCGCCACGTCAGTCAGCTCATATACTCCATGCTGAAGAATTTCATCTATGATTGCACCTGATGCGATAAAGTCATCCATGGAAAAACTCCCATCGGTACCTGAATTCACGATGACCACATCACTTTTTTCTGCAGCCGCTTTTTGTGAAACCGCTTTTGCATTGAGGAGTGCACCGATATATACTTTGTCTGCAGCACTGCTTTTTGTAATGGCGTGTGTTCCATTGGTCGTCGTGAGAATCACATTCTTATCATGTACAGCAGTGCTTGTGTATGCCAGAGGTGAATTGGATAATTCAAATCCTTCTATTTTCTGCGCTTTTCTTTCTCCGCCCAGGATGACATTTTCAAGCTTCTTCTTCGTATCCAGAGCCTCTTCCACAGATGTTACAGGCACTACACTCTTGGCTCCGTTTTTAAGGGCTGTGATGATGACCGATGTGGCTCTCAGCACGTCAATTACAATCACAGTCGCATTTTTGACAAGCTCTGATGTCACATGGCTTCCAGTTGAAATAAGATCAATTTTCATTTATTCTCTCCCTTTAAAGGCTCTTTAGCCTATGTTTTCTTTCGTTTCCTGATAATTTTTACCCTGATACAGATCCTGATCCTTGAAATAATCATCTATGGCATTTAGAACTTCCCATTTCTTCAAAGACCACATCGGTCCGATCAGAAGATCTCTCGGTGCATCGCCTGTTGTGCGATGAATGACAATACGCTCCGGTAGAAGTGCTATGGATTCTGCCACAAGGGATACATATTCATCCATCTCCAGAAACACCAGCTTTCCACGCTCATATAACTGAACCATGGGTGTATCTTTCATAAGATGAAGCAGATGGAATTTAACACCTTGAATATCCGTCCGAGCAAGATACCGAACCGTATCGAGCATATCTTCATGGCTCTCTCCAGGTAATCCGAAGATTACATGGACCACTACATCGATTCCTAGAGCTCTCAAGTTTCTGACTGCTTCTTCAAAAACAGGAAGATCATATCCTCTATTGATCATTCTTCCAGTCTTGTCGCTCACAGTCTGCAGTCCCAGTTCGACAAAGGTGTATACTTTGTCTTTGAATTCCGACATTACTTCCAGGACATCTTTGTCCAGGCATTCGGGTCGTGTCGCGATTGAGAGT
>DATIRH010000298.1:0-2841 GCA_035469845.1 Proteiniclasticum sp.
GAAGCATGCTCCACTGATTATGGCTTAGTAAAAAAAACTTGTTCATTTTGTCATGAAATGGCACTGATGGGAGAAGCCCAAGGAAAACAGCAGATGCGCTGTGTTTTCTTGGGCTTCTCCATATTTGGCGATAAACTTTAAGTGAAAGTTCCAAAATAAATCATATTTATTCTTTCGATTTATTTCAGTTATTAGAATAATTGCTCTATGTTCACCCGATCATCAAACATACGGTCATCACGAACAAAGGAAGTTGTTTCACGAACTACCCACTTCGTCTGATGCTTTTCTTTCAGCTGATTGACTATGTCGTAAAAAGAAAATTTTCTGTTTGAATTAGCCAGGTATGTACCCGGTTCATAGGTAAGCGCTGCTTCGACGACTGTTTTAGCGGTTACCTCAAGAAAACTGCAAGATGGATACCATTTTGAACTTGCTTCTATATATCCATTTTCTTCCTGAGCCTTTGCCAGGAAATCGAACATATTATTTGATCCGGTTGAAGAGCCGATC
This sequence comes from Proteiniclasticum sp., assembly GCA_035469845.1. GTDB lineage: Bacteria > Bacillota > Clostridia > Clostridiales > Clostridiaceae > Proteiniclasticum. The sequence continues at coordinate 514 of DATIRH010000298.1, forward strand.
TGCCAGCCTAGTCTTACAATGACGGAGTTCGGGTTATACGTTCTTACAATATTTTCACCTTCGATTTTGTAAAGACCATAGTCTTCTTCTGCATTGGGAACACTAGAAGTGTCATAGGGACCTGTTCCTTTTTCGGAGAATACGGATACGGAACTGGTGAATAAAAGTTTCACACCGAGTTTTTTTGTTGATTTTGTAATATACTCCAGCCATTTTACTGGTCCCGTTGCAATATGAAAGAACAGATCAGGCTTTACCTCCTTGATAAAATCATAAACTGATTCTTCACTGTCTATGCTCACTTCATTCCGATCCCAGATGATTACATCCATATCGTGTTTGAGTAGTTCCTTATATAGAGCGGGAGCCACCGTTCCGTTCATTCCTGTAATAATTGCTTTCATTCTTATTTCTCCCTCTTCGTAAAATATTCTAGTTTAGTAAGATTTTTCTCTATTATAGCAGACACACAGAAGAAATGAGGGGTATGGGAGTTTAGTTATAATTTTGAATGTTTCGGTTCAAGTATTTTGTGAGTTATTATTACTCTCAAAAAATATCTTAAGGACTCTTGACCTGTATATCCATCATTGATATAATGAGTGTATCAATGATGGATATAGGAGGAAGGCAATGGCAAAGTTAAGTCCATATGAAACTGGAGAACTCACCGACAGTATATTTCTCATTCTTCTAGCGACGCTGAAACCAATCCATGGATATCTTATTATGCAGGAAATAAGAGACATGACTGAAGGGGCTGTGGAAATCGGGCCAGCAACCATGTATACCACTTTGAAGAAGCTTAAAGATTCAGGATGGATTCTGGAGGTTGGAGAAGAAGATGCAAAGATACAGTATAAGGTGACAGAGGAAGGGTTGAAAGTCCTTAAGACTAATTTTGATTATCGGAATAAGCTGATTCTTGTTGCAGAAAAATGGTTAGGAGGGAAAGGAAATGGCGAAATATAGAATATGCAGTGGTCTGGCAATGGCACCTGAACATGACATGAAGCTCTTGAAAGAAATGAGCAGAAAAGGGTGGCATCTTACATCTTTAAAGGGGATTTTCTACCGCTTTGAAGAAGGTGAGACAGCGGAATATGAGTACGCACTGAACATGGAAATGAAGACTGATCAGGATATGCTGGCTTACTATGAAGCGAGTGGATGGAAGCCTGTGGTGATCGGTCCTGGTTATCAGATTTTTAGAGCGAAAAAGGGTACGGTACCTATTTTCAGTGACCAGGATTCTGCAGCGGATGTACTTGAAAGAAATCAGAAGAAAATCGGCAAATGGGCTGGCTTTTTCAGCGTATTGATAGCAATATGGCTCTTTGTGACAAACACAATAGATTTGGGGCCAGCTGGTGTAATAGTCATGATGATTCTAATGATCTGTTTTGTATTTACACTCTTTCCATATGTAGGATACAGCAGATCACTTAGGAAACTTCAGAAGAACAGATAAGTATTATGGAGAAATGAAGAAAGAAGCTCAGGCAGTCTATATTAGTTAGATTTGCTTGAGCTTCTCAGCCTTATATCGGATTGCTGTGGTGAGGTAAAAGGATTAGTTATCATATCAAACACTCGTAAAGCTATTTTATTACAATGCTTTGTATAATAAATAGTAGCGAAACCGATTATAATAGAATTAATTTTATATTTTATGTAACGAAACAGCTTTTTCTGACACATATAAGTAAGGAGGTGGATCAGTGGAGGATTTGGAGAAACTCTACCGGGAATATTTTGAGACCGTATATAAGTATCTGTTTTCCATTACCCGTAATGCGGATTTGTCTGAAGAACTGACACAGGAAACCTTCTACCAGGCAGTTAAGACTTATGACAGTTTCCGTGGAGACAGTAAAGTATCTGTCTGGCTTTGTCAGATTGCAAAGCACCTCTGGTATAAAGAGTACAAGTTGATGAGCAGACAGTCATCTGAATCATTGGAAGATCTTTCGGATCTGATTCCCTCTAAAAATCATGTGGAACAGACAGTGCTGGAAGGTGATGCTAAGATGCAGCTTTATCAGAAAATACAGAAGCTGGATGAGAAGACGAGAGAAGTCATCTACTTAAGACTGACGGGAGAGCTTAGCTTTCGTGAAATCGGGGAGATTCTTGAAAAGAATGAAACCTGGGCAAGGGTCACTTTCTATAGAGGGAAACAGAAAATGATGAGAGAGGAGGAAAGAAAATGACGAAAGAAATCGGATGCAGTATAGTGCGGGACTTACTGCCGAGTTATATTGAAAAACTGACCAGTGAAGAAACAGATCAGGTAATCAGAGTGCATCTGGATACCTGCATAGAGTG
>DATIRH010000299.1:0-4612 GCA_035469845.1 Proteiniclasticum sp.
TAGAATCAGAAATAGAGACAGAAATAGAAGCAGAAATAGAAGCAGAAACTGAAACAGAAAAGGAATAAATCAGTTTAAAATCCTAAGGAGGAGAACTATGTCAGAAATCATCAATGTATCAGCGATTGCGAAAGTGGAAAAAGAAAAGACCAGGAAACGTATAGAAGCTTTCAGAAGCATGGGGAAGGCAACGCCGACACTCGCTACTGTTTTAGTGGGAGAAGATCCAGGTTCCGTATACTATATGGATATGCAGAAAAAAGTGCTGGAGTCTTTAGGCGGAACCATGCTCAAAATCACCTTGACCGAAAATGTGAGTGAAGAAGAACTTCTTTCCACCATCACTGATTTGAATAATGATGATAAAGTTCACGGTATCATGGTGCTGTTTCCCTTGCCTAAACATATCGACATCAATAAAGTGGCAATGAAAATCAGTCCTTCCAAAGATATAGACGGAGTGAATCCGATGAATATAGGTCTTCTGGCTTCCACATCAGGAGGGATTGCACCATGCACACCTTCCAGTGTTGTGGAGATTCTAAAAGACACTTTGGGAGAACTAAAAGGGAAATCTGCTGTAATTATCGGCAGAAGCAATATCGTCGGGAAACCGCTGATTCAGCTGTTACTCCGTGAAAATATGACCGTCACCGTCTGTCACTCCAGAACGAAAGATCTGAAAAAAGTGGCAAGAGAAGGTGAAGTGCTTATATCTGCCATGGGAAGACCCAATATGATTACGGAAGAGTATGTCGGGGACGGTGCTGTGGTTATTGATGTCGGCACATCTGAGCTGGACGGGAAAATTGCAGGAGACTGCGATCTTGAAAGTGTCATGAAGAAAGCTTCACTGGTGACCAAAGTTCCAGGGGGAGTTGGTACGTTAACGACCACAATCCTTATGAGAACACTGGTTGATCTCTATGAAAAAAGCGAAGAGTAAAAACAAGAGTGGAGGTCACAGATGAAACTTAAAACCATGAGTGTTACAGACCTCAATGTATATATAAAAAGAAATTTCGATCATGACTTTATTCTGAACAATCTGACCGTGATGGGTGAGATCTCTAATTTCAAAGCGCATTCATCAGGGCATCTTTACTTTTCGCTGAAAGATGAAAATGCGAAAGTGAACTGTGTGATGTTTCGAAGCGATGCTTCAAGTTTAAAAATCAATCCCAAAGACGGAATGAAAGTGGTCATCAAAGGCCGTGTTAGTGTGTACACCAAAGAAGGAAGCTATCAGCTCTATGCCACGATGATTGAAGAAGTGGGTCTCGGCGAGATTTACCAGGAATTTGAGAGAAACAAGGAAAAGCTCCAGAAAGAGGGGCTTTTTCGTGATGAAATAAAGAAAGAACTGCCTGAATATCCTGACAAGGTGGCCATAGTGACCTCTTCTACAGGGGCTGCTATTCAGGATATCATTAATGTGAGCAGAAGAAGGAACAAAGGGATTTCTCTGATTGTCTATCCTACACTGGTTCAGGGAGAAGAAGCAAGAAGCTCTCTGACGGAGACCATAAAAAAAGTGAACAAGAGAAAAGATATCGATGTGATCATACTCTCTAGAGGGGGAGGATCCTATGAGGATCTTTCCTGTTTCAATGATCTGGAACTGGCTTATGCCATAAGAGACTCAAAAATCCCCGTGGTCACTGGAGTTGGTCATGAAATCGATTTTACCATTGCAGATTTTGTTGCGGATTTGAGATGCGCGACGCCATCTCAAGCGGCAGAGATCGTCATTCCATCCATGGACGAAATGACAAGAGCTGTCAGAGAGAATGCCCAAAGGGTTAAAAGTGCCTATGAGATGAAGATCAGACTGGAGAAAATCAGGATGAAAAGTCTTTCTCAGTCTTTATACAAGAACAATCCGAAAATGATGATTGCCAACGGATATATGGAAATAGACAAAAAAAGAAATCAATTAAATGGTATAATTATACAGAAACTATCGCGAGAAAAAGAAAGACTTGCATCCAGATATAGTTTGATCAAAGCACACAACCCACTTAATATCTTAGAAAAAGGATATGCTCTGATATTTGATGAGCATGATCATCTGGTCAAAGAAATTGAGACACTGGATCATCTAAGGAAAGTGAAGATAAGATTGAAAGATGGAGAAAGGATGTTGGAGGTACATAAACATGGCGAAGAAAAAACCGACTTATAAAGAACTCATGGAGAAACTAGAGCGGATTATTGAGCATCTGGAGACAGGAGAAATTTCAGTGGAAGAATCCATGGAAAAGTATGAAGAAGGGGTGCAAATCACGAAAGACCTCCTGGAAATTCTAAATAAAGCAGAAGAAAAAGTGAAAATCATGCAGGACCAGGAAGAAGTGGAGTTTTAGATGTTAAAAAAATATAAAGCGATCATAGACGAAATCATACTGAATTATTTTGAAAACTTACCGGAAAACACATTGAATAAATCAATGGCCTATAGTATGAATCTTGGAGGAAAGAGATTGAGACCAACTCTTGTGCTTCTTTCCAGCAGGATCTTCGGAGGAATGGAAGAAGAAGCATACAAAATGGCATTGGCGATGGAAATGATTCATACCTACTCTCTGATTCATGATGATCTTCCTTCCATGGATGATGATGATCTGAGAAGAGGGAAACCCACAAACCATAAGGTTTTTGGAGAAGCATATGCCATACTGGCAGGCGATGCGCTGCTTAACGAAGCGTTTACTGTACTGCTTTCAAACTATGCAGTGAAAAGCAGAGAAGGAGCTGAAGCTGCTCTTTTCATTTCACGTGCAGCCGGAAGAGAAGGTATGATCCTAGGACAGGTATATGATCTTCAGAATGAACAGAAGAGAGCGAGTCTAGAGGAACTTATGGATTGTCACAATAAAAAAACCGGTGAGCTGATTGCCGCTTCTTTGACGGCACCAGCGATTTTATTTGGCGCAGAGAAGGAAGAGATAGATAAAATGTACGCATTCGGTATTCAGCTGGGATTAGCATTTCAGATACAAGATGATATTCTGGATAAAACTTCTACGAAAGAAGTGCTGGGCAAAAGCATAGGAAAAGACAAAGAGTCAGGTAAAAGCACCTATGTGGAGCTCTTTGGAATCGATAGAAGCAAAGAGATGGCTAAGGAGGCAACGGATTCCTGTCTGAAGATCCTTTCCACACTGAACAGGGATACCACTGATCTAGCCGAGTTAACAAGTATGCTTCTCGATAGAACCTATTAGGAGGGAAGAAAATGGGTATACTCAACGATGGCTATAAGAAGCCTGAAGATATTAAAAAATTTACCCTGGAAGAACTGTATCAGCTTTCCGATGAAATTCGAAGCTTCCTTGTGGAATCCGTTTCAAAAACGGGTGGCCATCTGGCACCGAACCTGGGTGTAGTAGAACTGACAGTAAGTTTATTTAATGTTTTCGATGTAGAGAAAGATAAAATAATATATGACGTAGGACACCAGAGTTATGTCCATAAAATTTTGACAGGGCGTAAAAATGAGTTCAATACGCTGAGACAGTATAAAGGTCTCAGCGGATTTCCCAAAAGGGATGAGAGCAAGTACGATGTTTTTGACACAGGTCACTCCTCCACATCCATCAGTGCCGCATTAGGCATAGCGAGAGCAAGAGATCTCAAGGGAGAAGACTTTGAAGTCATCGCAGTCATCGGAGATGGTGCGCTCACAGGTGGTATGGCTTTAGAAGCCTTAAACGATGTTGGAGACAAGAAGACGGATCTGACCATAGTGCTCAATGACAATCAGATGAGCATATCCAGGAATGTCGGAGGAATCAGTACCTATCTAAGCCAGCTGAGAGGAGATCCGACCTACGAAAAGGCGAAGAAGGAAGTTCAGGATCTGGTGGGCAGAATGCCTCTGGGCAAAAGCATCAACAAGTCTGTGGACCGGGTAAAAGTTGGCATCAAGTCCATGGTCATTCCTGACATGTTATTTGAAAACATGGGACTGACCTACTTAGGTCCCGTCGACGGTCACAACATCAAAGAAGTATCGAAGATTTTGAAGATCGCCAAAGATATGAAGGGCCCTAAAGTTGTTCATGTCATCACCAAAAAGGGTAAGGGCTATAAGAACAGTGAACAGAGACCGGATAAATTCCACGGGACTCCTCCCTTCAATAAATCTGACGGATTGCCTAAAAAAGCAGGAATGCTGACCTATTCCAGAGTTTTCGGGAATACGTTGACAGAAATGGCAAAGAGAAACAAGGATATCGTCGCCGTTGTAGCGGCAATGCCAGATGGTACAGGACTGACGAGCTTCAAAGAAATATTCGGGAAAAGACTTTTTGATGTGGGCATCGCAGAGCAGCATGCTATGACGCTCGCAGCAGGGTTGGCTGTAGGTGGATTAAAACCTTATATAGCACTTTACTCTACTTTTCTTCAGAGAGCATACGATCAGCTCATACACGATGTATGCATACAGAATCTGGATGTGACGATCTGTATTGATCGGGCTGGAATCGTAGGAGATGATGGAGAGACCCATCAGGGTCTTCTAGATCTTTCATTTCTCACACCAGTACCGAACCTGACCATCATGGCGCCGAAATCACTGGAAGAGTTAAGGTATATGATGTACTAC
>DATIRH010000300.1:0-2235 GCA_035469845.1 Proteiniclasticum sp.
GCCACTTCACTGGAAGATCTGAAAGAAAGAATGGGTCAGATCATGATCGGGTACAATCTTGATGGAGAAGCGATTTTCGCCAAAGACCTGAATGTACAGGGAGCTATGGCACTTCTCATGAAAGATGCTATTATGCCTAATCTGGTACAGACACTGGAAAATACACCAGCCATTATTCATGGTGGACCATTCGCAAATATTGCCCATGGATGCAACAGTATTCTGGCAACAAAGACAGCCCTTAAACTTGGGGATTATGTTGTAACAGAAGCAGGATTCGGTGCGGATCTTGGTGCTGAGAAGTTCCTCGATATCAAATGCAGATTTGGAGGTCTTAATCCAAGTGCGGTGGTCATCGTAGCAACAGTGAGAGCACTGAAGCATCACGGTGGAGTACTGAAAGCGGATCTATCCATTTCCAATGTGGATGCGCTTGCCAAGGGAATCGTGAATCTGGAAAAACAGATCGAGAACATCAGAAAGTTCAATCTGGAACCAGTGGTTGCCATCAACAAATTTGTATCTGATTCTCAAGATGAAGTCCAGTTCATCCTGGATTTCCTGAACAAGATGAATGTCAAAGTTGCCCTTACGGAAGTATGGGAAAAGGGTGGAGAAGGCGGAGAGGAGCTTGCACGTAAAGTTGTAGAAGTGGCTGAAAATGCAGGAACATACAAACCTCTTTATGATGTTGAACTACCAATCAAAGAAAAGATATTGACCATCGTCAAGGAAATATACGGAGGAAGCAGTGTAGCGTATTCTGCAAAGGCAGAAAAAGCGATTAAGGAAATCGAGTCCATGGGACTGGATAAGAAACCGATCTGCATGGCGAAGACTCAGTACTCCTTATCTGACAATCCTAAGCTCCTGGGAGCGCCTAAGGGCTTCGAGGTGAAGGTGAATGAGGTCAAGCTTTCAAACGGCGCAGGGTTCATTGTATGCCTCACAGGGGATGTTATGACGATGCCAGGTCTTCCAAAAGTACCTGCTGCAAACAGTATGGACATCGACGAGGATGGAAACATTCTGGGATTATTCTAGAATCAATAGTAATAGAGTAAATAAATTAATTAATTAATAAGGTGAAGTCAGTTTAACTGACTTCACCATTATTATTTGTTTTCAATTGAAATTCTGTGTGTAGTAGGGTAGCTGATTGGAGAGAGATCATATGCTCTCTTTTCTTTCAGACCGATTTTCTTTAATATAGAGTATAATGAGGTCAAAAAACAGAAGACCACTTAAAATTCGCTATTAGTTTGAAGGAATTCTTTCATTTACTTGACAATCGGGTAGTTATTGCTAAAATTATATTGTTCAAAAATATAACAGAAGAGAAAAATATATCCTTCAGCAGCTTTTCAGCTGCTTTTAAAATATTGTGGGGAGTTGTCATAATGATACTATTAATCGATGTAGGAAACACCAATATCGTCATGGGTGTACATGATGGCACGAGCATCATCTCGGATTTCAGACTGTCAACCAACAGTATGAAAACATCAGATGAGATTTCTATTGATGTGATCAGTCTTTTCAAACTCAATAATCTGGATATCGGAAATATTGACGGAGTGATCATTTCCTCAGTAGTGCCCAATGTCATGTATTCTCTGGAAAATATGGTCAGAAAAGTCTTTAAGATCAGACCCATCGTGGTTGGTGCAGGTGTGAAGACGGGGATTAATGTTAAAACCGATAATCCCAAGGAAGTCGGGGCTGACAGAATCGTGAATGCTGTGGCAGCTTCCGAGAAATATAAGAGAAGTCTCATCATCATAGACTTCGGAACAGCTACGACCTTCTGCTCTGTAAAAGAAGACGGTACCTACGCCGGAGGAATCATTGCGCCGGGCATCAAGATCTCTGCAGATGCGCTTTTTGAGAAAGCGGCAAAGCTTCCTAGAATTGAGCTTTTAAAACCTGAAAAAGTCATCGGAAAAAATACCGTGGTCTCCATGCAGTCCGGCCTCGTCAACGGATACATCGGGCTTGTGGAACACCTGGTTGAACTTATGAAAGCGGAAATGATGGACGACGGTGAGAGCGAGCCTTTTGTAGTGGCTACAGGAGGTCTATCAAGACTCATCAATCAGAGCACAGACTGCATTGATGCGTTGGAACCAAATCTGACCCTGGAAGGGCTGAAACTGATATATGATAAAAATAAGAAATAGTGAACTGGAAAGCAATGTCTTTTTAGCTCCCATGGCGGGGATCACAGATATTTCC
>DATIRH010000301.1:0-1752 GCA_035469845.1 Proteiniclasticum sp.
AAGCGGCAGACGGATATAACGGGATCAATGTAATTCTAGAAAACAGTGAAATCGATGCAGTATTCTGCGCTTCAGATGAAGTAGCTATGGGTGCGATCAACGCATTAAGAGATAAAGGGCTTGACTGTCCTAAAGATGTGGATGTCATGGGATTCAACGACAACTCTATGGCAGCGGTATTTTATCCAAAGATTTCCACAATAGCTCAGCCTATGTATGACATGGGTTCAGTGGGTATGAGAATGCTGATCAAGATCGTGAACAACAAACCACTGGATGACGATCAGTATGTTCTGCAGTACTATCTAGTGGAAAGAGATTCAGTTAAATAAGGAGAAAAAATGGCTTACAAATATAATACGGATGAACTACATAAGATGACCATTGAAACCATGGAACGAAGAGGGGTCACCTTAGACTCTATCGCAGATATCGTCATGATTCTTCAAGAGAAATATTATGAAGGACTCACACACGAGTACTGCGTTGAAAACATCAAGGGTGTACTTCGTAAAAGGGAAACAATTCATGCCGTACTGACAGGAATTGCCATTGATGAACTCGCAGAGAAAAAAATGCTTCCAGAACCACTTCAGGACATTGTGGAAAGTGATGAAGGACTCTATGGCATTGATGAAATTCTGCCTCTATCTATCGTGAATCTATATGGTAGTATAGGGCTGACCAACTTCGGATATCTGGATAAAGAAAAAATTGGAATCATCAAGACATTGGATGAGCAGAAACATGGAATACATGTGAATACTTTTCTCGATGACATCGTTGCGGCAATCGCGGCAGCGGCGGCTAGTAGAATAGCCCATTCTGATCGACCATAGAATCTTAAAGCAGAAAAAATTCGAAGAAAGATGCACATGTATTTGTGTGTCTTTCTTTTTTGAGTGCAATACAGATTTTCTTGAATACAACCTGATTTTGCAGTTTAACTATACCCATAATGCAGTTATGGGATTATGATATTAGTTATGTTTATAGAACGAAAAAAGTGGAAGGTAAACATAAAAATAGAAGAATAGATTCTTTAATGGAATTATTTAATATGTCCTTTCGGACTTAGGAGGAAAAGATTTGGGAGATCGAGCAAAATTAATGAGGGATGAGAATATTTTCAAGTTGTTCTTGAGATTTTCTATTCCAGCAATCATAGGGATGATTATTCAGTCCCTTTATAACATAGTAGACCGAATTTTTATCGGTAATATTCCTGAAGTCGGTGGACTGGCAATCAGCGGTATTGGTGTAATACTGCCGATCACTTTCATCATCATGGGATTCTCCATGCTTTTTGGCATAGGGGCTGGTGCCAATATATCCATCAAACTAGGACAGAACAAGAAAGACGATGCGGAGAGAATATTCGGAACAGGCTTCTTTATGCTGGTGGTTACAGGAATTGCCATCACAGTCATCGGTCTTCTGTTCCTGAATCAGATTGTAAATCTGTACGGTGCAGATGATTCCATCAGATCCTATGCAACGGGATACTTCAGAATCATACTTTATGGTAATGTATTTAACACCATCGCATTCGGACTGAATAATATCATCAGAGCTGAGGGGAATGCGAAGGTCGGTATGCTTACCATGGTCATCGGTGCCGTAACCAATATCATTCTGGATCCTATCCTCATCTACGGCCTGGATATGGGCGTTGAGGGAGCTGCCATCGCAACGATCATTGCTCAGTTTGCAAGCTTCGTCTGGACCATGAGATACTTCCTGTCAGGAAGC
>DATIRH010000302.1:0-4227 GCA_035469845.1 Proteiniclasticum sp.
TGTAAATAAATATAATTAAAATTGAATAAGCCTAATGTGAAAAAACTGAGATCTGATCTCGGTTTTTTATTTTGCAGAAAAACTGCAAAATAAATTTAAATAAAGCATGAATAATAATTTTGATTATTGAATAAAATTTACTGTTTTCATTGTTTTCAACATAGCTAGTCTAGCTTGTCATAATAGGCTACAAGAAATAAGTTAAGTTGCAGATAGGTTAACTATGTAAGTTAGCGTATTTGGAGAAATTAAGTCATATTATAATCAAAAACTGTAGTGTTTATCTTAACAAGTATAGTATCATTATTTAACAAATTGTCGAATAACGTAAAATATCAGTAAACAATCATATATAGCTAGAATTATATATGAAATGGTCCTATAATTATGTTAATGATTACTAAATAGCAATGATTTGAGAATCTGTTATTACTTTAACTTAGTATACTGACGCACAACACAGAAGATGAAGAAATTAGGAGGTTATATTCATGTTGAAAAAGTATTACGAAATAGAAAAGCTCAAAGACTTTAAAGAACTGCTGATCCGATCTGAAGAAAAATATGGATTGAAACATGCCTACAGAGAACTGGATGCAAAAAGAAACATTCATAATTATACATTTATCCAGTTAAGAGAAGATGTGGATGCGCTGGGCACCAGACTGCTGTCTATGGGGCTTAAAGGAAAGCACTTCGCTCTCGTTGGGGACAGCAGCTACAGTTATGTTGTAAGCTACCTTGCGGTTGCCTGCGGAGTAGGTGTCATAGTTCCTTTGGACAAGGAACTGAGCGTGTATGATCTGCATAAGCTCATCTGCAAAAGTGATGCTGAAGTATTATTTTATTCTCAGTCCCTGGAGAAGGATGTACTGGAGATGAAAGCATCCTGTCCGGAAGTGAAGACCTACATCAATATCAGTATGTACGATAATAAGAAAGATCAGATTTCAATCAAAGATCTCATCGAGGAAGGGAAACAGGAAATCAATGGTGGAAATGATGCCTATAAGAAATTACCCGTTGACCCTGAAACCCTGTCAAGTATTCTGTTCACTTCGGGAACCACCGGCGTCAATAAAGGCGTCATGCTCAGCCACAAAAACATTCTGACGGTAATCCATTCAGCCTTCTCCATGTTTAAATTTGCAGATGTATCCTTCTCGGTACTTCCGATCAATCACACCTATGAGTTCAATCTGCATATACTGGGTTCGATCTATGCGGGAATCACGGTCTGCTTCAATGACAGCATCAAGCACGTGAAGGAGAATCTGCTGACCTTCCAACCCGGAATGAGCCTCATGGTGCCGATGATTGTGGAATCCCTGTACAAGAACATCTGGAAGGAAGCGGAAAAGAACAATCTGAAAAAACATCTGCAATACGGGATATGGTTCAGCAATATCATCAGAAAAATCGGCATTGATCGTAGAGACCTGTTTTTTAAACCGGTACATCAGAATCTGGGCGGAAACCTTAAAATCATTGTCTGTGGAGGGGCTCCTCTCAGACCTGATATTGTAAAGGGCTTCGATAACTTAGGCATTTCCGTCTTTAACGGATACGGAATCACTGAATGCGCTCCTCTTATTTCATCCAACTGTACTTTAAAGAGCATCCCAGGTTCCGTGGGGGTTGTCATTCCGGACAATAAGGTTCGTATCGCAGATACTGATTCGGATGGTATCGGTGAAATACAGGTCATGGGTGACAATGTCATGCTGGGATATTATAAGGATCCGGTATCCACGCGAAAGACTTTCACCGAGGACGGATGGTTTAAGACTGGAGACCTCGGTTACATGGACCGTAAAGGTGCACTCTACATCACCGGACGAGAGAAGAACCTGATCATTCTTGCCAACGGGAAAAATGTGCATCCTGAGGAACTTGAGGAATACATCCTGGAGAACCTGGCCTACGTCAAAGAAGTTGTTGTCTTTGCGCCTCTTGCTTCAGACGGCAGTGAAGTCATGGTCATGGCGGAAGCCTATCTTGACCAGGAATTTCTTGTTCAGCATGGAGTTGAAAACGCCAAGGAAATTTTAAGAGATGATATTTCAAAACTCAATAGAAGACTATCCAGTTACAAGAGAATAAACGATGTCTCACTGCGTGAAATCGAATTCGAGAAAACATCCACAAGAAAAATAAAGAGACACAGTATTGAAAAGGAGGCTATAACCAATGCTCAACATCATCGTTAATCTGATTATGGAATATGTGGAAGTAAGAGAAGAAGACCTGACCCCGGATGTGAACCCCATACGAGACCTTCATCTGAACTCTTATGACTTCATCAGTATCATCGGTAAACTGGAATCGGAACTGGGTATCGAAATTGATGAAAGAGAACTGAGAAACATGCAGACACTGGGAGAACTTGATGCTTATATCAAGTTAAAGATGATCAATTGATCTATACCTGCTATTCCGATGGAAAGGATCTTAGTACCTATGACCGTCAGAAAGAAGTTGCGCGTAGCCTGATAAACTATGGCCTTCTTCAGGAGTATGGCATCATAGCTGAAGAAATAGTGAAAAGTCCACTGGGAAAACCGGGGTTTAAAAAAGAAAGGAATATTAAATTAAGTATTTCACATTGCGAAGGTGCTGTAGCCGTTGTAATTTCTGACCATGAAGTCGGCATCGATGTGGAAAGGGTAAGAAGTTACGAAAGAGAAGCTGCACGTAGGATCCTTACAGAGAAAGAATGGAGTGTTCTTTCTAAGGAAAAAGAGAATCCGGATGAACTTTTCTTCAGATACTGGACGCTCAAGGAGAGCTATATCAAGGCACTGGGCACAGGACTCGCTTACCCTTTGAAAAATATCAGTATCGCCATTGAAAATGACAGAATTCAGTCTAATAAGCCCTGGGCCAAGTTTTACGTCGTTTCTAATTGTGAAGAATATATCATTTCGGTCTGTCATCTTCATTCTAAAGGACAAGAAGACAAGGAGATGAGCATCAGAAGTTTTATTATACCTTAGAAAGGGTGAGCGTCATGGAAGATACAATCAGATTTGAACAAGTGAAAAAAATCTATAAAATGGGTGAATATGATATTGAAGCTTTGGCCGGTATAGACTTCACCATCGAAAAAGGACAGTTTGTCATCATCGCCGGAGCATCAGGCGCTGGCAAGAGTACAATTCTGAATATTTTAGGCGGAATGGACACGCTGACGTCCGGAAAAATATATGTTTACGGAAAAGAACTCAGCAAGTTTTCACAGAAAGAGATGGTCTCCTATAGAAGATACGATGTAGGATTTGTTTTTCAGTTCTATAACCTTGTACAGAACCTCACTGCGAAAGAAAACATCGAACTTGCATCACAGATCGGAAAAGATCCACTGAATGTGGATGATGTGATGGAAGGCGTAGGTCTTACATCGAGAAAGAAGAATTTCCCTTCTCAGCTTTCAGGCGGTGAACAGCAAAGAGTGGCCATAGCAAGAGCGCTGGCGAAAAATCCGAAGCTTCTTTTATGCGATGAACCTACAGGAGCACTTGACTATGAAACAGGAAGATCTATCCTCAAACTGCTCCAGGAGACCTGCAAGAAAAGAAACATTACGGTGGTCGTCATCACGCATAATCTGGCACTGATTCCTATGGGGGATAAGGTCATCAAGATCAAAAGCGGTCTTGTGGACAGTATCATCGACAATCAGGAACCTGTAGGCATCGAAAGGATCGAGTGGTAGTTATGAAAAAGTCACTCCTCAAAGACGCATTCAGACAGATTGTAAAATACCCTGGGCGCTTCATTTCCATTTTCACCATAGTCGCCATAGGTTCTGCGTTTTTTGCGGGCATCAAAACAGCTGCGCCGAATATGAAATATACTGCAGATCAGTACTATGATGCATACAATATGATGGATATCAGGTTATTGTCCACCATGGGTTTTGTGGATGAGGATCTTCAGGCAGTCAAAGAAATCGATGGAATAAAAGAGGTGGAAACCTCCTATTTTCAGGACGTCACTTCCATCATCGGTTCAGCGGAACTGGTTTTCAGAATTCATTCCGTGCCGAATGATGCGAAAGAAAGAGATTTTATCAACATGCCGAAAATCGTGGAAGGTCGGCTTCCTGAGAAGCTCGGAGAATGCATCATAGAAGAAAGCCAGAATCTTGACCATGGCATCATGGTCGGTGACAAGATCACTGTTTCTTCAGGAAAAAAAGAAGATCTGAGCGATAAACTGAAAAGT
>DATIRH010000303.1:0-1853 GCA_035469845.1 Proteiniclasticum sp.
CCTACGAATACAGTTACATTGTCACCTATGCGGATGGCACAACAAAGGAAATCAGCGATCCGAAGAACACCATAGACGGAATTTCCGTCATCGTCTATAGCGTACCGAAAATTGACGTCACAGCAGAGGCTTACCCCTCTGTCATCGACTACAGCGAAAATGCTGTAATCACCATCACTGCCGAAGCTGAAAATCCAGTGAATCTAAGAGAAGCTTATCTTGACCTCAGCGCTGTAGGTGGAAAAGAGAAAGTGGCAGTGGATCTTATGCTTATGGCACACACCATATCAGTGAAGGATTCAGTCACAGCCGGCGAGAAGGTCATACCGGTCACATTGGTGGATGAATTCGGAAACGAGCATCTGAGCGAAGTGACCTTGACTGTAAAGGCAAGGCAGATCCTTTCAGAAAATGATTTTGACTGGGATGAAGCCATGATCTATTTCATGCTTACAGACCGATTCAATAACGGAGATGAAACCAATGATAATCCCAATGGAGAAGACTACAATAAAGAACATCTGGAAACCTATCATGGTGGAGATCTCAAGGGCATAACAGAAAAGCTGGATTATATAGATAATCTGGGCATCAACACCTTATGGATCACACCGGTTGTGGACAACATTGATTTCAATGTGGCAGCCACATGGGGTGGAGACTTACCAGAAAATGAAAAGAATCAGTATGCCTATCATGGATACTGGGCGAAGGATTTTGAAAAGCTCGATGAGCATCTTGGAAGTCTTGAAGATTTCAAGGAACTGATTGACGAAGCCCATGAACGTGGAATCAAGATCATGCTGGACGTGGTGGTGAACCACGCGGGTTATGGAATGAGATCAGAAGAAACAAACGTGAATAATCTTACCAACTTCCCGACAGAAGAAGAACAGGCGAAATTCGATGGTATGTTCAGAGAACCAGGACAGACCGATAATATCATAGGAGATCTGGCAGGCCTACCTGACTTCAAGACAGAAGACCCACTTGTAAGAGATACGCTTGTGAAGTGGCAGACCGCATGGCTTGAAAGAGCCAGAACGGACAAAGGAAATACAATAGACTACTTCAGAATCGATACAGTCAACAATGTGGAACCGACAACACTGAAGGCGTTAAAGAATGCACTGACTGAAATTGATCCGAAGTTCAAGTCCATAGGCGAAGCCTATGGTGCGTCCATCAACAATGATGGCGGACACCTTGGAACCGGACAGCTGGATTCAGTACTTGATTTCTCCTTTAAATATTCCGCATTGAACTTCGTAAACGGAGAGATTGATGGAGTAGAAACTTACTTACAGGAAATCAACGATCAGATCAACAATACACAGACCCTAGGTCTTTTCCTGGGAAGCCATGATGAAGACGGATTCCTGACAAGACTTTCAGGAACAGAAGCGGAAAAGCTGGCAAAACTTAAAGCAGCAGCTGCGCTTCAGATCACAGCCAAAGGACAACCAATCATCTATTATGGTGAAGAACTCGGTGCCTCTGGCAAAGCAGCCAATAATATGGACAAAGTCGATGGAAACTTCGGCGAAAACCGTTATGACATGCCATGGGAAAGACTTGAAAACATGGAGTATAAAGCGGTCCATGATCATTATCAGAAACTGCTGAGTATCAGAGCAGACTACTCTAAAGTATTTGCAAAAGGAACAAGAACTACACTGGGCGGTGGAGACGCTGAGAAATACATCGTCTTTAACAGAAGCTATAATGATAAGGACCTGGTCGTTGCCATCAATACCGATGTTGAAGCAAAAGCAGTCACAGTAAGCGTACCGTTCACTGCAGGAACAAAGGTCATGGATCTTTATGGTGATGTCGAGTATACAGTAGGAGAA
>DATIRH010000304.1:0-2069 GCA_035469845.1 Proteiniclasticum sp.
GCCTACTACATCATTTCTTCTGCGGAAGCATCTTCCAATCTGGCCAGATTCGACGGTATAAGGTACGGAAAGAGAGCTGAAGGCGCAGATGATCTTATAGATCTCTACAAGAGATCCAGAAGTGAGGGCTTCGGCCTTGAAGTGAAGAGAAGAATCATGCTGGGCACCTATGTACTGTCTGCGGGATATTATGACGCTTACTACAGCAAAGCGCTGAAGGTGCGTAAGCTTATTCAGGAAGAATATCAGGAAATCTTCAAGAGCTATGATGCCATCATCTCTCCGACGACACCGACTCCGGCATTTAAAATCGGGGACAAGACGGAAGATGTCATGGCTATGTATCTCAACGATATTTATACAGTACCGGTGAATATTGCGGGCATTCCTGCTGTCTCCATTCCTTCGGGTAAGGTGAAAGGGCTTCCTTTAGGGCTTCAGATCATGGGAAACTATTTTGACGAGCAGGGCATTCTGAACATTGCCTATGCAGTGGAAAGCAGCCTGAACCTTGACATGACACCAGGACTATAGGAGGGGGAGAGAAGATGAAATATGAAGTAGTCATTGGACTTGAAGTCCATGTAGAGCTTTCAACAAAGACCAAAGCCTTCTGCGGATGTACCACCCAGTACGGCGGAAAACCGAACTCCCATGTCTGTCCTGTGTGCCTGGGACTTCCAGGAGCGCTTCCAAGGATCAACCTTGAAGTGGTCAACAAAGCCATCAAGACAGGTCTGGCGCTGAACTGCAGCATCAACAGATACAACAGGTTCGACCGGAAGAATTATTTCTATCCGGATGCACCGAAGAATTATCAGATCACCCAGAATGATTTTCCAATCTGCTATGACGGATACATTGAAGTGGAAACATCTGAGGGCGAGAAGAAGAGAATCGGGCTGGAAAGAATCCATATGGAAGAGGATGCAGGAAAGCAGCTTCACTCCAGTAAAGGAACCCTGGTGGATTTCAACCGCTCTGGTGTTCCGCTCATCGAGATCGTTTCAAAACCTGATATCAGGACACCTGAAGAAGCGACCCTGTATCTCACCAAACTGAGATCCATCCTTTTATCTCTTGGCGTATCCGATGTCAAGATGGAAGAAGGCTCTCTAAGATGTGATGGAAATATCTCCATCAGAGAAGTGGGTGCCAAGGAGCTGGGCGTGAAGTCTGAAATCAAGAACATGAACTCCTTCAAAGCCCTTGAAAAGGCGCTGCGATTTGAATATGACAGGCAGCTTAGAGCCATCGAAAACGGAGAGAAGCTCACCGTTGAAACCAGAAGATGGGATGAAGCCACGGAGAAGACCGTGGTCATGAGATCCAAGGAAATGGCCAATGATTACCGCTATTTCCCTGAGGGAGACCTGGTGTCTCTAAACATCAGTGAGGAATGGATCGAAGGAATCAGAGCGGGCATCAAAGAGCTTCCACATGAGAAGGAAGAAAGATTCGTCCGTGAATACGGCATTCCAAGCTATGATGCCATGGTGCTGACCCTGACAGAGGATATGGCGGATTTCTTTGATGAAACCGCAAAGATCTCACAGGATGCCAAAGGCGCTTCCAACTGGATCATGGGGGACATCTCCAGGCTCATGAACGAAAAAGGGACCTGGATTTCCGAGCTGAAATTCACAGCGGAAGATCTTTCTGATCTTCTGGGGCTCATAAAGGCAGGGACCATTTCCACGGCCATAGCCAAGAAGGTTCTTGAATTCATGTTCACTGAAGGAAAGAACCCCAAGGTCATTGTGGAAGAGAAGGGCCTAGTCCAGAACAGCGATGAGGACTTCATCCTCGCCGAGGTGAAGAAAGTGCTGGATGCCTATCCCAATGTGGTGGAAGACTACAGAAACGGGAAGACCAAGATCATGGGCTTTGCTGTGGGGCAGACCATGAAAGCGACAAAAGGGAAAGCGAATCCGGCGATGATCAACAAGCTGGTGAAGGAAGAGCTGGAGAAAAGGATATAGAATCCCGTTCTTAGCGGCTGAATCTACAGCACCTGAACTGCTGATATAATATGAAAAGCAAAAACGGAGAATGCATTTAAAAATGCT
>DATIRH010000305.1:0-2414 GCA_035469845.1 Proteiniclasticum sp.
CTACATAGAGACCAGCAATATGAGCATCATCCGTCATTACTACGAATCCTTTCACTACTCCGTCAGCATTATAAACATAAACATCAAGTTCCTCCGACAATGCCTTCCTCATACTATTATAAGTTTTTTCCCAGTATTTATCAGGAATAAAATCATGAGCCTCCTGATTTGTACTTAACCAGATTTCCATAACATCATCCGCCATCTTCTCATCAAATTTCTTGATCCACTTCATTTTCACATTCCTCCATCATCTTTACAACCATGCAAAATGCCTTTAATTGTATGATATCATGGTTCCAGGAATGATTCATTATATGGTTATTATATCTATTTTATAGATTTTAACAAAAATTCAATTACTCTGACAAATAAAGCTATTCTATTGATATTTTCTTGACTTTCTCGTGTTTTCATCAAAGAAAGCATTGAAAATTTCATACTTCCTGAACCGCAAGGATTCAAGGCTGCATTAAACTATAAGATCAGGTATTCAGTATCCATTTAACTTGCGAAATCATCTACTATCAATGTATCTGTGGTCTCATTAACCTGCTACATGAATCAGATTTCTGCTTCAAGCTTGTTTTAAGCCAATGATTTGCCAGGTCTGCTAAGCCACCACTCCAGAATTACACCATATACGATTCCAGCTACAAAACTTACAGGATCCTCAAACCCTGTGGCACTGTAGAAGGCAAAAGAAACCATCAGACCTAGAATAGCTCCACGTAAAAGAGCTTTGTTTCTATCTGTTTTCATCCATGGAGCTCCAACCGCAAGACCTATAATGACACGATTATACCAAAGAGAGAACACAAAAACCGGGGACGCTGTAAAATCCGAACGGATATACGCACCCACCACACATACGATTCCAAGTATTGCCCCACCTATTAGAGCTGTCTTCATTCTATTATTCATTATGATTCCTTTCGGATCCCTATGGATCCTAGACAAATTTCTTCCAGTATAGCACAGGCACTTAGTTACATCCCGCTCAACTCAAATCTTTATGCGTATTATGAAAATTTTATAATCTATCCACAAACTCTACATATTGACTTAATTATCACAATATTTCAGAATGTTCAACATAGCACTCAATATATTTTCTAAATCAGAAACACCACCGAAAATACAGTATATTATTTTCGGTGGTGTTTCAATTCTATGTTCCAGTAAAGCTTCATGTTCAGCTCTTTATGTTTCAAGGCATATTGCAGAATCCTAAAGGTCTAATCGGTCAGGAAATACCTTGTCATGATTGCGCCAAATCCAGCAATGAGGACGATGAAAACATATACCATAAATAGTTCTACTTTTCCCCCTCCATAACTGATGTTCTGGATATCACTCTCTGGAATCCTGAATTTTCCAGTGATCTCTTCACCGCTCTCATCATAGAAAGAGCTTCCAGTCAGATGAGGATTAAATACTGCGACTTCCTGAGTTTCCATGGCAATCTCTGCTAATTCTTCTGCTTTATAGATTTCAAGAAACTGAAGATTATCCGTTTCAAATTTCACAGGAATTCTGACCCTATAATCAGATAAATAACCGGGTCTAGTATAAGCAGAATAGTCCAACCCATAATACTCTATTTCATAGGATAGATTATATCCGCTGACAGCAATGAGGTGTTCATCATTACTTTCAAAAGGGTAATACTGCACTACAGAAGAATATTCAGATGATTCCACCTGCACGCCGATAATTCTATATCGGTTGTTCAGCCCTTTTATAAACTTTGCAATACCATTGACGGTCTCATGAGTCCGGTCTTTGAATGAAGCAATAAGAACACCATCGACAACGCTTGTCTCAAGAACATATGCTTCAATTGGTTCATCTAAGGGTGCTGTGTATTCAGTTACAGCATTGGATAAATCCGTTTTATCTGATGAATACTCAAACTCCATTGCATAGACAGCATAGGATAAGATCAACGTAAGCACTATGCTTATAACCGCTGCAATCAGACGTGTTTTTCTGATTTTTTTCAGGAATTTAAGCTCAGCCTTTGGTGCCTTATCTATAATCCCTACTTCTGAAATCATCTCTTCATAGGCTTTTCTGCACTCTATGCAGGTATCCAGATGCACTCTGATTACCTGATCTGTTTCTTCACTGGTCAGTTTTTCAATATAACTCGGCAGTAAGTCCTGCACTATACTGCATCCGATTTCTTCCCTCATTTTCTCTCCTCCTCCCTCATCATTTTCTGTTTGCCTCTATAGAAAGTGACCCTCGCCCAGGTTTCATTCTTTTCAAGAATCTCCCCGATTTCACGAAAGCTCAGCTCTCCCGTCAGTCTTAAGTAGATGACCTCTCTCGTTTTCTCATCCAGCTTCTGTATTTTCTGATAAAGCTGCATCTTAGAATCATCTTCCAGCACTGTCTGTTCCACATGA
>DATIRH010000306.1:0-2601 GCA_035469845.1 Proteiniclasticum sp.
GGCCATCTTTTTCGGTTCCTTCGCCTTTGTATTCATCCTGTCTGGAAAAAGATTTCAGGAGCTGGATATATCCTGGCACTATGCGTTTCTGCTTCTGCCTTTCTTCTATATTGTCTACCTTTATCTTTTTTTCAAGAAAGAGCCTAGATGGAAGATCGCTGAGCGGGCAAAGAAAAACAAGCTGAAATGAGATGATGCAGCTTGAGAAACAGGGATAATTGAACTTGCAACTAAAGTTATAATAAATCTGACAGAAAATAATGTAATCAGCAGAAAGGAGTTCAATTTTTTTGAACTCCTTTCATATTTTCGGATATTTCTCTCTTTGCATCAGACTTTCAGTTTCAGAAAGTTTGTATCTTTCATCTGCTGTGCTAAAATGAGTATAGATTTATTAAGGGAACAGGTAGAAGAAATGATAACTGGGAAACTGAACTGGGATGTTTTGAAAAAGCTTCTTGCAAGAAATCAGGGAGCCATAAGACCCGAAGTGGAAAAGGGTGGCGCTGTGGGGGAAGACTGCGCAGTGGTCAATCTAGGCAAAGAAAAGCTGGTCCTTTCCACAGATCCTGTGACAGCTGCGGCTGAGGATGCAGGACATATAGCCTTCCATATCAACATCAATGATATTGCCACCACAGGAGCGAAGCCCCTGGGGATCATGGTGACGATTCTTGCGCCAAAGGAAGCATCGCTGGTTGACATTGAAAAGGTCATGAGGGATATCTCCAAGGAAGCAAAGGAAAATGATGTGATGATCCTTGGTGGACACACGGAAGTGACAGATGCTGTGAACCGGATGATCGTATCCGTTACAGCACTTGGCACCATGGACCACGGAGAACAGGTGGTATGGACCGGCGGAGCAAAAGTTCATGATAAGCTGATCGTGACGAAAGCGCTGGGGCTGGAAGGCACGTCCATTCTGGTCAGCGACTTCTGGGAAAGATCAAGAGAAGTGCTCACAGACGAAGAAATGGAAGCTGCTCGAAATTTTGCAGGAGAACTGTCCGTGCTGAAAGAAGGAAGAC
The DNA here is from genome assembly GCA_035469845.1 of Proteiniclasticum sp. Taxonomy (GTDB): domain Bacteria; phylum Bacillota; class Clostridia; order Clostridiales; family Clostridiaceae; genus Proteiniclasticum. The sequence goes on from DATIRH010000306.1 coordinate 1,032, forward strand.
TCATGAGAAAACTTGCTTCTTCCATGCATGACATCACGGAAGGCGGCGTTCTAGGCGCCTTGTGGGAAGTCAAGGAAGCATCCGGAAAAGGATTTAAAGTGGAGTATGAGAAGCTTCCGGTCAGAGAAGTCACGAAGAAGCTTTGTTAAGCCTTTTCACTGGATACTTTAAAACTGATCTCATCTGGCAGCATGCTGATGACTGTAGAGAATGCAGAAGAGGCATTGTCTGTTTTAAAGAAACACAATATAGAAGCACATATCATCGGAGAAGTCCTTGAAGAAGGAAGTATCCTTGTTAAGGGCGGGGAAGAAACTTATGTGGAAGCACCGCAAAGAGATGAAATATACAAACTGTACGATTAATAAGAGATAGAAGGAGAACAAATGAGAATAGATGGAAGAAACCAGGATGAACTGAGAAAACTGAAAATCACAAGAGGATTCACAAAATACTCTAAAGGCTCTGTACTCATAGAGATGGGCGACACAAAGGTCATCTGCACAGCAACTGTTGAGGAGAAGGTTCCGTCCTTTCTGAAGGGGACAGGAAAAGGCTGGATCACCGCAGAGTATGCGATGCTCCCTGGGTCTACCCAGACAAGAAAGAACAGAGACATCTCAAGACTGAGACTCGATGGCCGAAGCACGGAAATACAGAGGCTTATCGGAAGAAGTCTGCGCTCAGTGATGAATCTGGAAGTGCTTGGAGAAAGAACCATATGGATCGACTGTGACGTCATTCAGGCAGATGGTGGTACAAGATGCGCATCAATCACGGGAGCCTTTGTGGCTCTGGTGGATGCGGTGAATGCCATCCACGAGGAGACTCCGTTTGAGACTTATCCCATCAATGGAATGGTTTCTGCCATCAGCGTAGGGATCAGCGAAAAAGGTCCGTTACTGGACCTCAACTATGCAGAAGATTCAACAGCCCTAGTGGATATGAATGTGATCATGAATCAGAAAGGGGAGTTCATCGAGCTTCAGGGAACTGGGGAAGAAAGACCCTTCACCGCAAAGGAAATGACTGCGCTTCTGTCTCTGGCAACAAAAGGAAATGACGATCTTCTTTTACAGGTGAAAGAGATCATGGGAGAAGAGCTGGGGAGGATTCTGTAATGAAAAGACTGATCATTGCCAGCAACAATGCCCACAAAGTAGGGGAAATCAAGGCCATCCTCGATGAGTTTCACTATGAGATCGTAAGCCTCAAAGAGGCGGGTATAGAGATTGACGTGGAAGAAGACCAGAATACATTCATGGGCAATGCCTATAAAAAAGCCTTTGAGATTTTCGAATTACTTGATGAAAAAGAGAAAGAAAGCACGCTAGTCCTCTCGGATGATTCCGGATTATCTGTAGACCACCTTCAGGGAGCACCTGGGGTCTATTCCGCTCGATATGGGGGAATTGCTCATGATGATAAAAGAAACAACGAGAAGCTCCTTAAAGAGCTTCACGGTGTACCGGAAGAAAAGCGAGGCGCTGAATTCATAACAGCTATGGTCCTTCTCGGAAAGAATCTTGACCTGAGGGTTATAGGGGAAGCCAAAGGAAGGATTCTGACT
>DATIRH010000307.1:0-1609 GCA_035469845.1 Proteiniclasticum sp.
TCCCACATCTCACCGTCCGTGAAAATGTTGCATTTGGCCTTAAACAAAGAAAAATGGATAAAGAGACTATTAATACCAAAGTAGATAAATTTTTAAAACTGATGCAGATTTTTGATTATGCAGACCGCAAACCGGATAAGTTGTCCGGAGGTCAGCAGCAGCGTGTAGCTCTTGCCAGAGCCCTTGTCATAGAACCTGACGTGCTCCTCATGGATGAGCCTTTATCAAACCTCGATGCCAAGCTGAGAGTGGAAATGAGAGAAGCCATCCGTGAGATTCAGCACAAAGTCGGTATAACTACAGTATACGTGACACATGACCAGGAAGAAGCCATGGCTATCAGTGATGAGATTGCTGTCATGAAAGATGGCATCATTCAGCATCTAGGAAAGCCTAGAGAAATCTATCATCGACCACAAAACTTATTTGTTGCCTCTTTCATTGGTAGAACCAATCTTCTGGATGGAGACCTGGTCCATGAAAATGGCGCTGCCAGAATCAATCTGAATTGTGGTTATACCTTCTTATATCCCAAACTGAACGATGAAAAAGATCAGAAAGTACGAGTGAGTATTCGTCCCGAAGACTTTCTTACCGGTGAATTAAACGGCATGAAAGCAAAAATAGTCCACAGTGTCTATCTTGGCCTTAATACCGAGTATTACTGTGTACTAGATGATGGAACAGAAATTCAGATGGTTGAAGAGTCCAATCTAAATGATACTTTTGTAGATGGACAGGAAACGATTCTCGGCGTGAAAATTGATAAGATCAATGTCTTCACACCGGATGGCTCTTCAAATCTTTGCATCCGATGAGGACCAAGTCCAAGAGAATATTTGATATCTGGGACACTCAAACTATTCTCGTAGTCCTCTTATATACCGTATTTCTGATTTATCCGATTGCGAATTTGCTGAGACTGGCATTGTTTACTGAGTCGGGGTTTACACTAGACTACTTCCGGAAGGTCTTCTCTCAGTCATAATACTCTACAACATTAAAGAACTCCTTTGTGGTCTCGACACTGGGAACCGTATTTGCACTGATTATTGGAACCATTGTTGCTTATTTTTTTACGATGTACACAATTATAGGAAAGAAGACCCTTAGAATCTTCATCATCCTTGCGTCCATGTCTGCTCCATTTATTGGAGCATATTCATGGATCCTGCTACTGGGTAGAAACGGAGTCATCACAAATTTCTTCGGGAATCTGGGTATACAGACACCTGAAATTTACGGTATTTTTGGTATCGTACTGGTGTTTACACTACAGCTCTATCCACTGATATTTCTGATGGTCGGCGGTTCCATGAAGAAAATCGACATGTCTCTATTGGAAGCTGCAGAAAATATGGGTGTTACAGGATTCAAGAGATTTTATAAAGTCATCCTTCCATTAATCGTACCTACATTGCTTTCTTCTTCGCTTCTGGTTTTTATGAGAGCCCTTGCAGACTTCGGAACACCAATGCTTATAGGAGAAGGATATCGTACTTTTCCGGTGCTGATCTTCAATGAATTCGTAGGAGAAGTGGGAGGTAGTGCGGGGTTTGCCAGCGCTATTTCGATCATCGCGGTCATCATTACCACGGTCATCTTCCTG
>DATIRH010000308.1:0-3080 GCA_035469845.1 Proteiniclasticum sp.
TGAAAAGGAATAGCCTTCTGACTTCATGGAGTGTTTCTGATGAACGTAGAAGATAAAAACGGTATCGGGCAGCAGACTATATGTCTCTCCTTCACACCAGATGGTAGCACTGCCTTCAAGCAGCCAGATGAATTCGATCTCATCATGCACAACTTCTTCATGGTCCATACCCGCATTGAAGTAACACTCAAATGGCAGATCATATGCTTTAAACACATCAATACAATCCTGTTTCATATACCCACTCCCCGATATCTTTATTTACCTTATTATTCTACCATGTTAATAATATGACAATCAAGCTGACTAAACTATGTCGTCCTCTATTGTAAACATTATGTATATCTAGTATTCTAATCGTGAATTTAATAACAACTTAGGGGGGAATATTATGCCATTGTTAAGCATCTTTGTATCCATGGTCTTCTACATGCTCTTTCTATTCTTGTTTCTGGAATATTCCAGGGAGAAGCAGCAGTTCTACAAGTGGTTTTCAATCATCGCCATCTGCTCCTTTCCATTATGGTTTTTAAACATCGACTCCTGGTTTCGATGGGCCAAAACAATCAGTATCTTAATACCACTTTTATTCTTCAACTATATCCGTATTTCCAACGATGGAAAGCATAAGGATAGTCTTATGGCTTTAAAACAGAAATGGCCCATGTGGATTCTCTATTTCATTCTGATGCTGAACATTGTTGAAGCCATGCTTCAGGATCTAGGTGGAGCTAACTATTTCAATGCGCTCGCCGGCCTTATTTTATGTATCACCATCCCCTTACCCACCAGACACTGGAGAGTGGGTAAAAATGATGGTAAAAACACATTTTCAGAAATACTGGCAGATATACCACTGTCGTGGTGTCTTCTCTATGTGACATGGAATGCTGCCTTTGTCTATGGTGAGAACATCGCCTACTTTGCATCCAGTCTATGTATTCTGATCATTCCAGAGATCTGGATGTTCGTCAGAAAACGTGTGGATTTCTGGCTGATGGCCCGGGTTTACACACTGGCGGTCCATCTTCTCATTCGTGCATCCTATGACATCTTTACACCGGTCATGGATTCCACTGCATGGTTCAGTGCATCCTTTTTATACTATTGGGGGCTGCTCAATTTAGTCCTTCATGTAGTGTATCTTGTCTACTGGTTTGCGAAATACAGAAATAGGGACTATGTTCTGAAATACGCTGAAAATACGATGGTTACTACAGAAATTTAGGGGGAAAGTATATTGACGAATCAGATTAATCTATTGAAATTTGTAAACAAAGTCTCCATGACGAAAATGGGGTCAAAAAGTGGGGTTACTGAAACGGACCCACGATTTAAATTATTAGAGAAAATCGTTACTGAAGAGATGGCTGAAGTTGCACTGGCACTTGAATACCGGGTGCACCTGAACGCGGAAGAGATTTCTGAAAAATGCAATAAACCAGTTTCACGTACCAGAGAGCTGCTGTGGGATTTAGCCATGGCAGGTGTTGCTACGGTGATACGCGAAGGCGAAGAGGATACCTTCTGGTATGAGACCTGGGTACCAGGTATCTTTGAAATGGTTGTGAATCATAAGGAAAATACAGCCAAATATCCAGAAATCGGTCAGGCTTTTGATGATTACGGACTGATGCGAAATCCTGTTGCAGCTGGTAATTTTCCGGTTGGTCTAGGCCTTATGCGTGTCATTCCAATCGAATCCTCCATTGATGGATCCTCTCGAAGAGCATCCTCTGAGGAAGTTTCAAAGTACATCAATGAAGCCCGTGTTCTTTCAGTTTCTGACTGTTCCTGCCGAACGTCAAGAGAAGAACTAAACGAGGGCTGTGGACATTTAAAAGAAGACATGTGCATCCAGCTTGGGGATGCGGCAGAGTATTATATCCGGACAGGCCGCGGACGTGAGGTCACCAAAGAGGAAGCCAATGAAATCATCCGTAAGGCTGAGCGCGATGGCTTGATGCATTCAATCCCAAACACCGAAGGTGATGGTCATACCCATGCGATCTGCAACTGCTGCGGATGCAGCTGCTACGCATTAAGAGCTGCAAGCATGTACAACAATCCGGATATGGTGCGTTCCAATTATGTGAGTACCATAGATCCAGAGAAATGCGTCGGATGTGGCGAATGTGTTGAAGTCTGCCCAACCAATGCCATCAGACTTGGCCATAAGCTCTGCGTAAATGAGGAGCTCATGATCCTTCCACGCACGGAATTTCCAAGTGATACAGAGTGGGGTCCTGACAAGTGGAATCCTGATTATCGGACGAATCGAAAAGAGACTCTGGATTCAGGCACTTCACCATGCAAAACCGAATGTCCGGCCCACATTTCCATACCTGGCTACATCAAGCTTGCTTCACAAGGTCGCTTTGATGAAGCACTTGAGATGATCAAGAAGGAGAATCCCTTCCCTGCCGTTTGTGGCCGGATCTGCCCAGCGCTTTGCGAAAATGCATGTACTCGAAATGGCCTTGATGATTCAGTGGCTATTGATGATATCAAGAAATTCATCGCGGAGCGGGACATGAATCAGGAACATCGATTCATACCGGAAATCAAAAAGCACTTCGATAAGAAGGTCGCAGTGATCGGCGGTGGACCGTCTGGTTTGAGCTGCGCTTACTATCTGGCTGTAGAAGGCTATAAGGTCACTGTCTTTGAAAAGGAAAGTGAGATGGGCGGCATGCTTCGTTATGGGATCCCCGCTTTCAGACTGCAAAAAGATGTGATTAAATCAGAAATCGAGGTCCTTAAGGAACTAGGCGTCGAATTCATCAACGGAGTTGAAGTCGGGAAAGATATAACGATTCCTGAACTTAGAGAAAAGGATTATAAAGCCTTCTATGTGTCCATCGGCGCACAGAAAGGCAGATCAATTTCGGTCATAGGTGAAGATGCATCTAATGTTCTCACAGGCGTTGATTTCTTAAGAGAAACCGCTCAGTCTCCTTCTGATAGAAATCTGGGTAAAACCATCGTCATCGGCGGAGGAAATGTGGCCATCGATGTGGCTCGGAGCGCACTTCGACTAAAAAATGACAGTGTGAAGATGTTCTGCCTGGAAGAGAGAG
>DATIRH010000309.1:0-7097 GCA_035469845.1 Proteiniclasticum sp.
AAAAAGAAGTTTTGATATCCCCTACTTTCTCTAAATATAGAAAATAGGACATACTAATCATGAAGTGATTAGTATGTCCTATTAGTTAATTTGTATGGATTTAGAGGAAATTCAGTAACAATAGAATCAGCAAGAGAAGCATAAATCCATAGATAAAGACATCTGATCTATTGATATATTTTTCAGTAACGCTTAGAATTCGGGTCATGAACTTACCTGACTTTTCATAGATTGGGGTATAATACTCACTTTCGAAATCCAATTGTTTAGGTAAGTGAAAATGAAATAGATTGAATTTAATCCCAGCAATATAGATTATTAATCCTGCACTGTATACAGTGACCATGGACATCAGATCTTTACTGTTGAAGAAGTTCATGTCAACAAGATATTTATCTATAAAGTAAGTATCAAAATTAAGTGATCTCGCCGATGGTATTATGAAATAATCCATTAGTGTATTCGGGAAGATCCCTAGTACTAGGATGAAAACCGCTAGGATTATCATTGCTGCAGAACCTAAATCATATTTCTCTTTCACGTATTTGTATTTTTGGGGTATATGACCGAGAAATACATGTGAATATAGCTTGATAAACGATGCTGCAGTGCATGCACTCACAAATGTAAATAGATACTCAGCCCATTTAAAAACAGGATGACCGTACTCATAGGCTTCAATAATGGCATGATGAAGAATTGATTTACTTGCAAATCCATTGAAGAAAGGCATTCCTGTGATTCCTAATGTGGCGATCAATCCAACTGCTGCTGCTAGAGGTAGTTTTCTCCAAAGACCACCTAAATTATACATATTCTTTTCTCTCGTTCTGAAAAAAACAACACCAGCAACCATAAACAGTAATGCTTTAAATAATCCATGATTGATCATGTGGTAAACGCTGCCTGAAAAACCCATTGCACCATCATATCCTAGATACGCGGCTACTCCAATACCCATGATGACGTATCCCATCTGACTCACACTATGATATGCAAGCATTCTGATCATTTTCTCCTGTTCCAGCGCTGCTATTACGCCAAATACCATAGTAAGGATACCTAACCATATAACTACTGCTCCGATGTCCTTCAACGTGATAAGAACCCTGTTCACGTTGAGTTCTTCCAGCGTCTTCGTCGATGATATAACGGATACAATCAATCTTAGAATTCCATATCCTCCCAGTTTCATGAGAATACCGGATGACAAGGCATTTACCGATAAATGTGATTTGGGATAGATTACGGGAACCCAGTGATGTAGGGGTACCATTCCAGCTTTAACGCCAAATCCTATAATGAAGAACGTTGCGGAGACATATTTAATGCTGCCTATCTCACCAAACTTCTCTGCAATGGTGATCCACTCATAGTTTTGTGTATAGGCTGAAAGAACAAGAATTCCTGCCAGGATCGATAACCCTCCAAATATACCAAAATAAATGTAGATACTTCCCGCTTCAATTACCTTTTGTCCCCTTTCATGAACCATGAGGGCAAAGGATGCGAAGGTCACAATCTCAAAAAACATGAAGAAGCTCAGTAAATCACCAGCCATCAGTGTCCCGATGGTAGCAAGATACGTAATCATGAAGAAGAGATAGAAGCTTCTTTCTCTCCCACAGCCTTTGATGTCAACGGAAGTATAAAAGCTGACCGTCAGGAAGATGACTCCTGCTAGAATCATGAAGATCAGACTCAACAAATCAATCTTAAAAATGATTCCATTACCGAATAGACTATCAATCCTATACTCAGTTGGACTTTGTAACACTTCCGGGTAGATTGATATCATCAGAACTGTTGTGATAAGAATTACAGCACGCACGGACATCCTTCTTATTCCTCGATTTTTACCGCTTAAAATCGGAATTATCAGGATTTCTAAAAGTGTTGTAACAATTATTATGACTGGCAACCATAACTGGATAATCGCTCGTGCTGCATTCATTTCAATTCACTCCCTTACGTAACGAGGTAAATGATGATGCCAAGTAATACAATGGCGTATATCACTACATCACTCTTGATGATTGTAGTCTCCATACCATGGATGAATACATTAGACATCGCTAGACTCTTTTTTCGAATCCCTTTATGCATTGAGAAATCTCCATCCATCCATCGTGGTAAATGAAGATGGAATAAATGAAATCTGATTCCTAGATAGAATATTGCTGCACCAATGGCAAATATGTACACCATGGTAATCAGATCATGAGCATTGAAAAAGTTCATGTCAACCAGATAATGATCTATAAAATCGCTGCTGTAAGCAAATCCTCTTGTGGCAGGTATGATGAACTGATCCATGACAAAATTCGGAAAAATCCCGATCAGAGAAACCAGTAAGGCCAGTCCTCCCATGCCAAGATTCATCATTATCTTCTCTCCTTTGATATCCTTGTATTTTTCAGGAAGTTTACCTAGAAACACAAATCCGAAGAGTTTAATAAAGGAGGTAACCGTTCCAGCACTGATCAGGGTGAAAATCATTTCTGCGTATCTGAAAGAAGGATGACCGTATTCATACGCTTCGACGATGGCATGATGGAGAATAGATTTACTTGCAAACCCGTTGAATAATGGCATACCTGTGATGCCCAGCGCAGCAATCAGGCATACAAGTGCTGTAAATGGAAACTTTCTCCACATTCCACCCAGTTTGTACATGTCCATTTCATGAGTCTTAAGGTAAATAACACCTGCAACCATAAAAAGCAGTGATTTAAATAAAGCATGATTCACCATATGATAAATCGCACCGGAAAAACCCATCGCCCCTTTTGGTCCTAGATAAGCTGCAACACCAATACCCATGATAATATAACCCATCTGACTGATGCTGTGATAAGCAAGCATTTTCTTCATATTACTTTGCTGAAGTGCCATAAAGACACCTGCAGACATTGTTATGATACCGATCCAGATAATTGCAGCACCTAGCTCGATGCTTAAATCCCAGATGGGATCTTCATAGGAAATATATGCACCTTTAGCTGGCATGAAGAAACTTGTAAAGACTCTTAATATACCAAATGCACCGATCTTAATCATGAGTCCTGACAAAAGTGCACTCGCTGGTGTTGGTGCTACAGGATGCGCTCTAGGCAGCCATATGTGAAGTGGAAGCATCCCTGCCTTAATTCCAAATCCGATGAGAAATAATGTGGCAATAAGGTATTTGACATTGCCCAGAGTGGCCACTTTAGCCGCCATAGGTATAAATGCGACGGTTCCTACATTCACATAAAGTAAAATGATCCCCAGAAGAAGTGCCAGTCCTCCTGCGACACCCATATAAATATAGCTGTCTCCAGCAATGAGGGACTCCTTCGATTGATTATGTGCTACAAGAAAATAGGACGCAAAGGTCATGATTTCAAAAAACAAGAACATTGTAATGAGGTCACCTGCCATGATCGTTCCAAGGACACCACCATAAGTGATGGACATCTGAAGAAAGAACCTGTTTCGATGCTTTTCAATGCTCATATAATCATGAGCATACATACTTACGAGTACCCAGATAATTGAAGATACCATCACCATGATGAATCCCATCATATCTACTTTGAAATTAAGACCCAAACCCAGCATTTTCGGAATGCCAAATCTCATGGTGCCTTCCAGGACCTGGGGGAAAAGTGCAAGAATAAGGAAGAACGTCAGAACTGTAGTATAAACTACGGCCATATCTCTGGAATTTTCTTTTCTTCTAAAGAAATACATTTCAATAGGTCCTCCGACCAAAGGGATGAGGACTATGATCAGAGGAAGACTTTTGAAATTATTTAAAGAATTAGATATTCGTTCTGCAAAGTTCACCGCATACAGAGCAATTCCGCTAACTCTGGATTTATCGACATTGGCCGAGAAAAACAGGAAAGCCGCAAAAAGAATCCCTAAGATTAGATAAATAATAATACAGTTGATACAGAAAGAGTCTAATTTGGTTTTTTTCTTGAATTTACTATAATTGCTTTGTTTATTATTCTGTGTCAAAATAAACCTCCATTTATAAGCCTATGCCAGAACTGATAAAGGTTGGTACAGCTTTCTGGATGATATCCATCACAAGATGTGGAAATAATCCAATCAGAAGACTACCAGATGCTACAAGTACCATGGATACTTTCATTGTCATTGGGATTCCATCCCTGTGCATCTCCAGAGGTTTTCCTGGGCGTTCCCGTAAAAATGCAGAAACAATGATAGGAAGATAATATAATGCATTCAGAAAACTGCTTAGTAAGATGACAATCAACAGTTCAGGGTGACCTGCATCAAGAACTGCCAGGCCAAGATACCATTTGCTCATAAATCCGCTGGTTCCGGGAATTCCGATCATACCAAGTACACCTATTCCGAAAACTGTCATGGTAATGGGCATCTCATATCCAATGCCATCCAGATCTTTTACATCTCTTTTCCCCGCCAGGTAAATAATGGAACCTGCACTAAGAAAGAGTGCTGATTTCATAAATGCATGAGAAATGACATGGAACATAGCGGCAGAGAACCCAAGTTCACTTGCCAGCGCGAGACCCAGGAAAATATACCCGATCTGAGATACGCTGGAGTAAGCTAATCTTCTTTTGATATCTCTTTGTGCGAGTGCAAAAACTGAACCCATCATCATGCTTAAAACCGCAAAAATGATCAGATAATTGGTTATACCGATCTCCACTGAGATATTTTGCCCCACAACTCTATACATAATTTTTGCAATTGCGAAGATGTATGCTTTTACAACAAGTCCTGAAAGTAGTGCACTTGATGGCGTCGGTGCAGTTGAATGGGCATCCGGAAGCCAGTTATGCAATGGGAAAATAGCCGCTTTTATACTGAAGCCTGTTATCATAAATCCCATTGCCAGCAGGATATTTCTCGGATATAATGCCCAGACCTGATTTATTTCAAGATTGATTGCAGTCATATTAAGCTGCCCTGTCACCATATAGATAAGAGCAATTCCCATAAGCACCGTAACAGAACCGATTGCACCCATCATCAGGTACTTCATGCTCGCCATAAGCGTGTCTTTCTTTTTCTTAATGGCTATAATTGCAAAAGAAGTGATGGAAAGTATTTCCATAAAAACATAAAGATTAAACATATCATTTGTAAAAATCATACCAATCATCGAGAAAATCAATAAAAAAACCAATGTATAATAGCTGTACATTCTCGAAGACTCAATTTCATGTTCCAGATCTTTAAGTGAATAAAGAACAATTAAAATCGATAACGTTAAAACAACCAGCGTCATCAGAGCAGAAAATTCGTCTACAAGAAACTCGATTCCGATTCCTGACGGATAGGATCCGAATGTATAACTATATGGAGCATCCCATAAAACTTTAAGCAGTTCCAGAAGTGCCATGACCCAAGCGATACCAAGTACGGAAATCATAAGGATTTGAAACTTTTTCCCGAATGGCTTCTTCTGAAGCGGGATAATGACTGCAAAGATCAGTAGAAGCATCAAGATGTAGACAGGAAAATGTATATTACTCATCTACTTCCACACTCCTGATCTTCATGATTTCATCCAGGTCTATGGTGCCATAAGCTTCATGAATTTTGATGATGATGCTTAAAGCGAAAGCAGTAATGCTCACAGCCACAACTATTCCTGTCAGAATCATTGCTGCAGGTAATGGATTGACAAACACCTTATCACCGGAAGATGGATCTATGATCGGAGCCACAGCCCCCTTCACATACCCTATTGAAACAAAGAACAAAAATATGGAAGTCTCCATTATATTGATGCCTATGATTTTTTTTATCAGATTTGAATGGGTCAGCACTGTATATAGTCCGATGATAAACAAAATCATTGCACCAATATAATTTATGTTATTCGTTATTGTACTTAAATCAAATCTCATCAGTCTTCCTCCAACATCGTATGGAATAACGTGACAATGGTACTCATAACTTTTAGTCCAATGGCGATTGTCACAATCGGAATAAAACCTGCACTGAATACACTCCCTAATTCACCCATAGGAAATCCTGCAGCTTTGTTCGTCAAGAATTGATACCCTAGAAGGATTCCAGAAAGTCCCATGAGAATGAAGAATACTATCCCACCAGTTTCAATTTTTGAGGAGACCTCATGAGGCATACGCTTCTGGCCAGATTTCAACCCAAACGCTAATGTATAAAGGACAATACTTGCTGCAAAAATTGCTCCTCCTGAAAAGCCTCCACCTGGGGATAGATGTCCATGAATGACCACATAGATTCCATAAATCTGAATAAAAGGTAGTATCATTTTTGTAATCACACGTACAAACAGATCATCCATGATTATCTCCCTCCTCTTTCTTCTCTTTATGATGGGATATGCCTACAATGGAAACCACTGCGGCAATTCCAGTGAAAAGTACTGTTGTTTCACCTAAAGTATCAAATGCACGATAATCCGTGATGATTGCTGCAATAATATTTGTACTCCCTGTTTCTTCTGCACTGTTACTGATATAGTATTCAGCAACTTCGTTATAGGAAGGATTAGTTTTATCACCCACGGGCGGAAGTTCCATGATGCTTGAAAGAAGAACAAGTAGAAGCCCACCTAAGACAAAGAAAGTAAATAGCTTCTTCATTATTCCATCCTCCTTGTCCTGCTGATTACAACTACGAAGAGAATCGTAGTAATACCTGCACCGATGGCAGCTTCTGTCATCGCAACATCAGGTGCTCGTAAAAGAAGCCACAGCAAAGCCATAACAAGACTGTACGCAGTAAAGATAATCACCGCGCCGAGCAGATCCTTCGTTCTTTCGACCGCTATCGCTGAAACAATAAGGAAGATAATCAGAATCACATTAACTATCTGCATTATTATCCTCCTTGGTTTCCCTTAATTCTTTATCATATGCAGCTTTAGATATTATATGAGCCGCCACAGGATTCGTAATCATTATAAAAATCAAGACAACTAGAAGTTTAAGGCTGACAGGATCAAATCCCTTGTACACAATGAGCGCTAAAAGAGCCAAGCCAGCACCAAGAGTATCACTTTTTGTGGTGGCATGCATTCTGCTGAAGACATCAGGTAATCTTATAAGACCAGTGGT
>DATIRH010000310.1:0-3190 GCA_035469845.1 Proteiniclasticum sp.
ATGGAGGCAATGAATGAAGTTCTTTCGTTTTTTCATCAGTGACCTGAAAATGATACTGAGAGACCCGATCATGGCGCTGCTCTTTTTCGTTCCTCTTATGATCGGAATTCTTTTCAAGCTTCTGATTCATTTCCTGTTGCCTGTTGCTGTTGAATATGTCAGCTTTTCCAGGCCTCTTGAGCCTTATCTGCTGTCGATGACTTTGCTTATGACCCCGTATATGCTCGGTGTGGTCATGGGATTCAGGATGCTTGACGATAAAGATGGTCATATCACTGATCTGGTCCTGGTGACCCCCTATGGACGAAGAGGGTATCTTGGTAATAGAATCCTTTTCATTTCATTGTTCACATTCCTGTATACACTGATCAACTATTACATTCTGAACCTGGTGGATCTGAATATGTTCAGCCTGCTGTATATCTCCATCCTGTTGTCCGTATTTGCCGCATCCATCGGTCTTCTGTTTTATAAGATCGCAGGGGACAAGATTATCGGACTGACTTATGCGAAGCTTCTTAATTTCGTCATCATATTCGTGTTTGCGGATTTCATTAAAGCCGAGTGGTTCATATACGTCGCTGTGTTGTTTCCAACATTCTGGGTTACAAGGCTGATCACAGATCCTTACGCTTCATCCCATTATATCTTTGCTGGAGTTGTCGTGGCGGGGTGGTTTCTCTTGATGTCCATCGGTGGAATGGGCCGTGATCAGAGGGTGGGATGAATGGGTAGTCCAGAGCATCGAAAGTGATTCATTTGAATCCTATGAAGTTTTTTCGGGAATCATGCATTCGATCAGAATCCTGTAGTTTAAATTAATTGTATATAAAAAAAACCTATTCCTTGCAGTAGTATGAACTGCTGAGAATAGGTTATTTTTATGTTTTTTTTGGCACTTTGTGTCTCATTTCCAGGGCATCAGCTGTTCTCACCTGATTGAGTATTCAGATGGGAAAGGGTGAATTCATCTTTTTTTGGACTTTTATGATCAGATCACGCTCAGAAGAAGTCCTCTTAAATCCTGTTCTGTAGGTGCTACTGGATTTCCACTGGTACACATATCCTTCAGTGCTGAGCTGGTGAGCTGATCTATCTGATTGATCACTTCGTTTCGATCAATACCTGCCTCAATTAGATTTCTAGGAATATTCAAGGCTTTTTTCAGAAGAATGATACTTTCAATGAGCGCATATGCAGAAATATGATCATCCTCAAAGGTGAATCCCATATGTCTTGCAATTTCGGCATAGCGTGTCAATGCTTTCTCATCCTTTGTATTGTATTCCATAACATATGGAAGTAGGATTCCGTTGCACTTTCCATGTGAGAGATGGAATTTTGCGCCGATGGCATGGGCGATACTATGGTTAATGCCAAGGGATGCGTTGTTAAATGCTATTCCTGCCATACAGGAAGCAATCTGAAGTTTTTCTTTTCTGATGAGGTTGCTTCCATCATTATATGCAGGGATGAGATTGTCGAAGATGAGATTGATGGCCTTGAGCGCGTAAGAATCAGAAAACTCATTGGCATTCAAGGACACGTAAGCTTCTATAGCATGAGTCAATGTATCAATGCCTGTGTCTGCAGTTATAAAATTCGGTGCACTCTTTATGAAAACCGGGTCTAAGATTGCTAAATCCGGAAGCATGACTTTACTAGTGATCGGTATTTTGGCTCCTGATGCTGAATCGGTTACTACAGCATATTCGGTTACTTCCGAACCAGTTCCGGCGGTTGTCGGGATTGCCACAAGGATTGGTTTTACTATAACATCATCACTCATAAAGGTCTCCTTTAGCTTCTGAAAGTAGAAGATTACAGCTTTTGCTGTATCGATACTTGAACCTCCTCCTATAGCAAAGACCACATCGGGTTTCGAATGAATGATATGCAAAAGGCCTCTTTCAACGACATCAGATGTTGTATCAGGAACTACTTCATCAAAAACTTCATAATCAATCTGATTACGTTCAAGTTTATCAGTCAGAAGATTCAGAAGACCAAGTTTTATAATCTGCTTATCTGTGACGATGCAGGCTTTTCTATATTTATAATCGTCAAGTCTGCCTAAGGCATTTTCTCCATAGACAATGACCGGTTTAACGTTAAACTCTTTCATGTCCTATTTCCTCTCATTTTCAGAAATTTTCATTATTGGCTAAGACTATTATATTCGCAACAGCGAAAAAAGAATATGGAATACCAAAACATTATAGAATACCAGTAACTTCTTCTCAATCTTATTTCCCAAATATGACAAAATTCTGCTATCATTCGTTAATAAATAGTAAAATTTTAATATTATAATAGAATCAATGAGAAAATATTGTACAATGATACTATATTCATCTGGAGAATGCTATTTTTGGGAGGAAGAAAATGAAGGGGATCAGTTTGAAAGACATCATTGATGTTAAGACCATGCAGAAAATTCAGGATAATTTTTCTGATGTGACAAAACTTGCGGCTGTCACGGTTGATTTTAAAGGAGAACCCATCACTGAATACAGCAATTTCAGCAACTTCTGCACCAGATTCAGAGAGAGTGGAGCTTGTAAGGAGCATTGTTATCAGTCGGATGCCTTTGGTGGTATTAAAGCTGCGAGAAGCGGAAAACCAGCGATTTACAGATGTCATGCAGGACTTTATGATATGGCGGTACCCATCATTTTCGAAGGACAGTTTTTAGGCTCTATTCTGGCGGGGCAAGTTCATCTGGACGAAAGCAAGGTGGATTATCCCGGTAATGACAGTGAGCTCAGTCAGGAAGCAGAAGAATTTCTGGCTTCTGACGAAGCGAAAGAACTGCTGTCTGAAATTCTTATCACAACGGATGAACATATGAGAAACTCCGCGAATCTTCTATCCATCATGGGGAACTATGTGGTTAAAAATGGATTCGCAGAATACATGCAGAACGAACTGAACGAGAAAAACCAGAAACTGATCAACGAGATGAAGGTGAGAATGTCCCTTGAAAAGAGCCTGCGTGATGCGGAGCTGAAAGTGCTTAAATCCCAAGTGAACCCTCATTTTCTCTTCAATGCGCTGAACACCATCAGCAATCTCTCGATGATTGAAAAAGCGGAAAAGACGACGGAAGTGATCTACTTTTTATCGGATATGCTGAGATACACCATCAAGAATGAGATGGATCATATGGTGACCATTGAGAAGGAACTTG
>DATIRH010000311.1:0-3160 GCA_035469845.1 Proteiniclasticum sp.
AAAAAATCTCCGATTCTCTTTTGCTTTCAACATCTTATATCTCGTCCCAAATCATGATATCATTATTCATAGGTTAAGGCGAACATATTATTACAATCTATAGAGAAGAAAGAGGTGAACCATACAGAAGGAGTGAAAGAGAAAATTCCTTTTGTACTACTATGAAGAAAGCAAAAGAATTCATATATGCCATCATAAACGCAATCATGATCATTTCAGGTTCTGTCCTGTTGGGGCTCAACCTTAGATTCCTATACTACTTCAATATCCCGAAGATTCAAGCCTTGAATGAGGAATACTCGGGAAGTCTGATCAAGTCCAATTATGATATCCTCATCGATTACCTGAATCCTTTCTACAGAGGAAAGCTGAGGCTGGACGGTCTTGCCATGTCCCCTCAGGGAGAATTTCATTTCGAAGAAGTGAAGGTCATCTTTGATCTGGTATTCATCCTGTTTCTCGTTATGCTTTTTCTTTCCATTCTGATCTTCATCAGAAAGAGAAAAGAGAAAGACTACAGATACATGAAGTACACAGCACTACTTACCTTTATTATACCCGTAATTCTGGGGATTCCATTTCTGATCGATTTTTCAAGATCCTTTGTGATCTTTCATGAAATCGCCTTCAGTAACGATTATTGGATCTTCGACCCAAGAATCGATCCTGTCATCAGAATTCTTCCCGAATGGTTCTTCATGCAGTCGGCGTTCCTGATTCTCATCCTTATGGCATTCATGGCTCTCCTGTTTTTCCTGGTCGGAAGACGCGGAACAAGAAACCAAAAGAGTACCCCCAGGAAGTAGAGAAAACTCTCTCTTCTATAAAGAGAAGGATTGAAGAAGAACAGAAAGACAATGTCTGATATAATATAAGAAATGTTAAAAGAGGTGCGCAAAATGATATTAAGTCTGGATATACCAAAGGAAGCCGTCAGGCTTGCTTTGACAACAAGAGAAGAAGAGAAGGAACTGATTATAAAGATTCAGTCCATGGGCGGACATGCGGCCGCTGCTGATATTGGAGGAAACATCTCCAACAGTATTTCAAAGATCCTCGAACGAGCCCTGGTGGCTTCAAAAAGAGCTGGTCTCATTCCAGAAGAATATGCAGCGGAAGGTGCTGTCATGGGTGCCACAAGAGATGCGCTCATGCAGATTCTGGAAAGATCCAACAACTTCAATGTGGGTGGAAAAATAGGTCTTGTGCGTATGGGAGAGGATATCGCTGTGTGTATCTATGTAAGCATCGGCCTTCTCCACCTCAATGAATTTGCCATAGGCATCGGACATCGGACGCTCTCTGTCAGATAAATCAATAGAAATGACCTGAACAGGTATTTGAAAAGATACCTGTTTTTATTTCCCCGAAATTTCAGAATATTGAGATGTAGTTGTTTACATTTTTCATCGGGATGCCAATCAGTTAATATTTAAAGTATTATTTTATTAAAGTATCAATAATATTGTACTTAATTTGACATTATTGATCAAAACGGAACTATTTACCCCTTGCAAAGGTACTATCACCTCATTATAATTAGGTAATTCATAAAATATTCATGAATTGTAGTATAGGAGGACGGTAGTATGGTAGTAAAAAAATTAATGGTGGCAGCAGCAGTGCTAATAGCCCTTGGGGTAGCAGGTTGTGAAAGCAAAGAAGATGTCGTGACCATTGGAATCAATCAGTTTGTTGTGCATGAAGCACTGGATGCTTCAAGACAGGGGTTTCTGGATGTACTCAAGGAGAACGGTTATATTGAAGGAGAGAACATCGAAATCGACTATAAAAATGCACAAGGTGAGCAGCCCACAGCGCTGACCATCGCCCAGGATTTTTCAAACAGTAAAAAGGATCTGATATTTGCAATCGCAACGCCAAGTGCCCAGGCATCGTACAATGCGACAAAGGAGATTCCCATCATCATCACCGCGGTGACAGACCCGGTGGATGCAGGAATCGCAGAGTCCTTTGAAGCATCAGGCACCAATGTAACAGGAACCTCAGACGGTGTGCCCATCGGACCACAGCTTGAGGTACTGAAGAAAGTGCTTCCCGATGCAAAAACCATTGGCGTGATTTATAACACCTCGGAAGCAAACTCCATCTATCAGGTGGAAGCGCTGAAGATCGAAGCGGAAAAACAAGGATTTATCCTTAAAGAAGTCGGTATCACTAACTTAAGTGATGTAAACTCCGTGCTTCCAACAGCACTGGAAGGCATCGACGTGCTTTACACACCGACTGACAACACTGTAGCCTCAGCCTACGCGATCATCGTAAAGCTGGCTACAGAGCAGAACGTTCCAGTATTCTGTGCAGAAGATGCAGGTGTGAATGTAGGAGGACTGATTTCGGCAGGACTCGACTACTATGAACTCGGAAGAGAAACAGGATTCATTGCCATCGAAGTTCTCGAAGGCAAAAACCCGAAAGACCTCCCAATTTCAACTATGAAAAATCCAGTGATCGTGGTAAACGAAGACACAGCTTTAAAACTCGGTATCACCATTCCGGAGGATATTTTAGCTGTTGCGAAACTGGTAGGAGGTAATTAATGAACATCCTGATCAATATACTGGAACAGGGCATGCTTTTTGCAGTTCTTGTTATGGGGATCTACATCACTTATAAGATCATGGATTTTCCGGATCTTTCTGTAGATGGCACCTATCCTCTTGGCGCAGCGGTCTGTGCAGTCCTGATCCTGAATAATGTAAACCCCTGGGTGGCGACGCTCATCTCAGCTTTAATCGCATCATTGGGTGGACTGATCACAGGATTCATTCATACAAAACTTTCCATTAATGGACTTATGGCTGGTATCCTTGTGATGTTCGGCTTGTACTCTGTAAATTTGAGAGTCATGGGAAAATCAAACATCGCTCTATTTAATGAACGTAATGTATTCGATATGAAAGCCGTGAACTTCTTCGGAGAAGATGTAAGCACACTTCTCCTTCTCATCGCTTTTGTTGTACTGATCAAGGTTTTATTCGAGCTTTTCTTCAAAACGAAAACAGGCTTTTTCCTAAGAGCTGTTGGCGACAATGAGGAAATCCTTACATCCCTTGGTGCAGACAGTCATAAAATCAAGATTCTAGGCCTTATGGTGGCAAACTTTCTGGCCGGACTCTCAGGTGCGCTTACAGCGCAG
>DATIRH010000312.1:0-2793 GCA_035469845.1 Proteiniclasticum sp.
GTGAAGAAAAGGAAAAGGATACGTATCTTGATTAGATACATACAATAAGAATTGAATATGGAGCTGTAGTGATCTACAGACAAAATAATGACGTCCCATCTGGGACGTCATTTGCTTTTCAGAAATTCTGTGGAGAGCTCTATGCCATACTGTTCTTTTGTGACTTCCAGATAGATGTCCAGCAGTTCCTCGTTTCCGGTCATCTTCAGGATGAAGAAGGAAGAGAACAGCGAAGATTTATAGGATTTATGATGAAGCATGAATTCAGCGATTCCTTTTCTGTAATAGAGTGAGTTCAGTGCATGGGTCAGTTCATGACTGATACAGTACTCGATTCCTTCATTGGATGCCCTGATCACTCGCCTGTGGTTGTCTTCCAGGTGATAATTATAGGAAATATTGGTATAGATCTTGATGATCAGGAAATCCTGATACTTTGTAGTGGTGCTGGCTTTCAGGCGATCCAGGATAAAGTATAGTATTTGTGTACTGATCTTCACCTGCTGATCTTCCGCAATGAGGATGGACAGCAGCAGGAGTATTCGAAGCTCGATATAGCTGTACTTATAATTTTTGTAGTCCTCCAGCTTGAACTGGGGGATGGTGAGCTTCAGTGCATCCTGAAGTGTGTTCCTTGCATCCCTGTGATCACTGGAAAACCGGGAGTGATAAAGGGAGGCGCCTCGGATCAGAAGAAGGAACTGGATTACTTCATTGGGGTTTACGATGGAAGATTCATTCTTTCCGGTAAAACCCAATCGGATATCCTCTTCCAGCTTCTTCATCTTCTTATCGTCATAACAGGTAATAATATCATCAAGTTCATCATGATATTCTGTCAGGAGCTTATTGGACCGTGCACCCTTAAGAAGTTCCAGCAGATCCTCTTTATAAATCGATGAAAGAAGTTCCAGGGTTTCGTATCTTGGAATGACTTCTCCTTTCTCAATACGACGAAGTGCATCGGAACTCACACCGGCCAGCTTCTGGATTTCCACCTGACTGAAGCCGAGACTTTTTCTGAGTTCCTTGAGCTTTTCTCCGAATTCTAAAAGATTGTAACTGATAAACATAGTATTACCTCTTTTTTTCTTACTGATTTCATTGTAAAACATCCGTTCATTAATGTACATCCCTATAGTATAGAAATACACATATTTCTGAATAACTTCTTCTATTTAAAGAATAACGCAGATGAATAAAGTGATAGCGAGGGAACAACAGATATTATCATGATCTTTCTTAATAAGTGGGTCGCAAAGCTTATAATTATACGCATTATGCAGAATGTAATCAAAAATTTAAATCACTTTGATATAGGAGTGATTTACTAGTAAAAATATTCTGAATTCATATCCTTTGTCATGCGAATCAACCATTTCTGTATAAAATACCCCCAAAATCCCGAAGAAGTTCGGGGTTTGTCCTTCAATATAGCTCGTATAATTAAAGTATAAACTCATAAGTATTAAGAAGGAGGAAAAAATCATGATCAAAAAATTTGTTGCGAAAATGCTGGTAGCTGTATTACTGTTTAGTACGATCTTATCTGTCAGAACCTATGCAGGTGAGAATGATATTCCTCGCGTGTTCCAAAGATCTTCCGTTGTACTTGTCGTCGAATAGTTTAGGGGAAATGTTATATTACCAGAAGGTATAAGCATTTGTTACTTATGAATAAATAAGGAGGTTTTCCATGAGTATGTTGCATGTGAAAGAAAAAATATTATATGTAGTAACATCCATAAGGAGTCCTGTCTTATTGGAAGAAAGTCACAAAAGGCATAATTTCGCTTATCCCATGGCACCTGGCAGGAGGAACTTCAATTACGAAGAAGCTGCTGTTTCTGGTAGCCAAAAAGAACTTACCATTACAGACTTAAGTTGCAAAATAGGCCAGGATAAGATTCTTGACAGCCTCAATATGAGTTTTCTGCCAAAGAAGAATTATCTGATCCTAGGCGATAAAGATTCAGGTGTGGATATCCTTTTAGGGATTCTAACGAAAAAGATTCAATTCTATGAGGGTACAATCACTATTAATGAGAATAATCTCAGGAAAATAAATAGAAATAAATTATCGGGGGAGCTTTCGCTGATCAGTAAAGATATCCCTATTGAAGAAGGTGATTTTTTCCATAATGTGGTTCTTTCGAAAAACTTTTCTAAAGAGAAGGTAAGGGAGAATCTGGGAAGAGTAGGCCTGCTGACTAAAGAAGAAGGAGATCTTAGGATGGAAAGAGAAGAATATACTGAAGGTGAGAGAAAGCGGATTTCAGTTGCAAGAGCACTGATGAATCATTCCTCCATACTGATTCTTGATGAGACAGCCGGTTCGGAAAAGAATGAGTCTGACTATGAGCTGGAAGAGCTGATCCTCAATATGAGAGAGATGACAGTACTTTCAATCAGTCATAAACTGACAAAATCTCTTATGGAAAAATATGACAGAATCTTTATCATGGATAAAGGATCTGTTGTAGAAGAAGGCAGTTTCAGTGAACTGCTTCTGAATAATGATCAGTTCTACAAATCCTATGTTTCAACCGAAACATAGATTGTATAAAGGGCACTGAAAAAAATGTAACCCTCTCCTTGGTGATCTGGTCTTTCTATCCTTTCATGTGCCCCTTTAATAACAGATTGAATAAAAACACCCTACTAAAGATTCTTCAAGTAAGCTTCCGAAAATGGAAGAAATACTTGAAGAATTTTTCGCGTTTTATCAGAGTCTGAATGTAGATGAAGCGGAAATCATTGTATATCAATGACTATGGGTTAATTGTGAAAAGT
>DATIRH010000313.1:0-5018 GCA_035469845.1 Proteiniclasticum sp.
GAGGTCAAGTTTTCTCAGTTCTTCAAGAAGATCAGGAAGCTTAGGAAGTTCACTGAGGTTTTTTGAATCAGCAATGATTTTAACAAATGCCCATGGGTAAGCATTGCTTGTGAAGAACTCGGCATCGGAAAGAGGCCACTCCAATGGGAACATGATGTTCTCAGGGATTTCCTCGAACTTTCTGCAGGTTCTGTGACAGGTGAGGCACTGGTACTGGTTTTCTCCAGTACGATAAGCGAAGGTTTCCTTTTTCTCATAGTAGGAATGCCCGGCGCAGATGATATCTCTTATGAGCTGGACTTCTGTTCCGTCTTCGATTTTCACCGTTGCGCCATCAGTGAAGGCTTTATCTATGGCGAGAAGGTCATCGGAAGAATATTCTCCCTCTGTGACTTTCTTGTTCACCTTCTTATAGATAGACTTCAGTGAGGGCAGGGACTCAATCGTTCTAGATTTTTCTATGATTTCCATAAACTTATACTTCATTGAAATTGTTCTCCTTTTTTGATCTGAACCTATTTTAAATATCACTCAGAATTCTTATTCTATTCATTATAACATTTTTGACAGGATAGAAGAATCAGTTTTACTAATTGAGAACTCAGTTCATTGTAAAGATGCGTATTGAAACAAGAAACTGATTTAAAATGAAATCTGAAAATACGATCTGAATCAGAAAACCCAGAAGAAGACATCGGACGGTGAGCTGGAAAATTTTACTGAGAAGAATATTGGACGGTATGGCCGGATAAGTACAGTTCTTTTTTTATCAGGCAAAGATCATAGTTCAGGAGAAGAGAAAATTTTCTGTTTCGGAGTCAAAAGCAGAAATGAACACAATATGATTAGTATGAATATCTTAATTTTTAAAGGATTTTTCAATTTTAATCTGCCTTTATAATCCTTCAGGATGATGCTTTGGCCTTACTATAAATGACATGGTGATATCAAAAGGTAAGATTATCATATTCATAAAAATTATGAATAACCTTTACATTTGATGAATATGTAATATAATGAACTTAAGAAGTCGTGCAAGCGCTTGCACAAAAATCTGGAGGTCAGAATGAAATCATTCAAGCTTACAAATCATGTCATCGGATATTCCTTTGGGGAACCTGTGGAAACAGGAATCATCCTGGGAGAAAAAACCTATGGTGAACATGTACTTCCTTTCGAAGTGGAAAGAAAAGACGGGCATGGTCATATAACATTCCCGCTGACAAAGAACGACCGTGTATTCGGATTGGGTCCAAATCTTGGCGGAATCAACAAAAGAGGAAGACAATATGAGTCCTACTGTACTGATGATCCGATTCATCATGAAGATAAGACGACGCTTTACGGAGCACATAACTTCTTTATGATTGAAGATGATGGGGTGGCAATGGGATTCTTTCTTGATTTTCCATCGAGAATCCGTTATGATGTGGGCTTCTCGGATATGGATGTTTTCAGTGTGGATGTCCATGGAAAAGATTTCACCCTGTATGTCATTGAAGGTGCTTCCTTAAAAGAAATTGTGGTGAACTTCCATGAAATCATCGGGAAACCTTATATGCCTCCAAAATGGGGACTAGGATTCTTCCAGTCCAGATGGGGCTATGAAACGGGCAATGACATCAGAAAAGTATATGAGACCTTCAGAGAGAAGGATATTCCACTGGATGGCATTTATCTGGATCTTGACTATATGGATGACTTTAAAGATTTCTCTTTATCAGAGGAAAGATTTCCGGATTTCGAGGGACTGGTCAAAGATCTCAAGGATGATGGTGTACGCCTTATTCCAATCATCGATGCAGGTGTGAAAATTGAAGAAGGTTATGATATTTATGAAGAGGGAATTGTAGGGGATCATTTTGTGAAAGACGAAAGCGGTAAGCCCTATGTGGCGGCTGTATGGCCAGGAAAGGTTCACTTTCCTGATTTTCTTAATGAATCCACAAGATCCTGGTTCGGAGACAAGTACAAATTTCTTACAGACAAAGGAATTGAAGGGGTATGGAACGATATGAACGAACCTGCCATCTTCTACGATGAGATCTCCTTGTCTGAAGGAATCGATGCCGCTCTTTCCGCGAAGGGTGAGAATTTAGGCGTGCTGCCGTTCTTTGCCTTGAGAGACAAGTTCATGAACATCGGAAATAAGGACGAATACTACAGAAGGTTCTATCATGAAATCGATGGGAAGAGATACACCAATGAAGAGGTTCATAACCAATATGGATTCAACATGACCGTATCGGCATCGGAAGGTCTGAGAAAGCATCTCGGAAAAAGGCATGTGCTTATTTCAAGAGCCTCTTCCATCGGCATGCACAGATACAGCGGAATCTGGACAGGGGACAACAGTTCCTGGTGGAGTCATCTGGATCTTAATGTGAAGATGCTGCCCTCACTTAATATGTCCGGTTTCTACTATGTAGGCGCAGATACGGGCGGATTCGGCGGAAACGCCAGTGGAGAGCTTCTCACCAGATGGATGCAGTTTTCCATCTTCACACCGCTTCTTCGAAATCACTCGGCCATCGGCTGCGCCTTCCAGGAGCCTTATGCTTTTGGAGACAAGGTCACAGGATACAATCGTGAACTGATCAAATCAAGATATATGCTACTGCCTTATCTTTATTCGGAGATGCTGAAGTCCCATGAGGACGGATCCATGATGTTCACGCCGCTGTCCTTCGAGTTCTATGGAGAGGAAGCCGCTCAGGCAGAAGACCAGGTCTTTCTTGGCGAAGAACTCATGATTGCACCTGTGGTGAAATCCAACGCCAAGGGCAGATATGTCTATCTTCCTGAAGAAATGGTTCTTGTTTCCTTTAATAGAGAAGAAGTACTACTCTCCAAGTTGCAAAACGGCGTGTCGTATCTGTCCTATGAACTGGATGATCTGAAATTCTTCTTAAGAAGAAACAGACTGATGCCTTATGTAGCCCCTTCAAGCAGTGTGAAGGATCTTTCCATGAAAGTGGTGAATCTTATCGGATATGTGGATACAGAAGCAACCTATACCTTGTATGACGATGATGGCGATAGCTACGGTTATGAAGAGGGCAAGTACTACAAATCGGAATTTTATGTGAAGCGAGATGAAGATGGAGAGATCCATGTGAAAGTGACAAACAACAATCCAAAAATTGAGAAGGTAATTTTTACCCTTATGGACGGGGACGAGAATAGAATAACGAAGGAGGTGCAGGTATAGAATCAGTTTCTGATTCTTGCTGATGCATATGAAAAAAAGATCAAGTGGAATACTGATGCACATTTCAAGCCTTCCCGGTCCCTATGGTATAGGAGATTTCGGGAAAAGCGCCTATGACTTTGTGGATTTTCTCGACAGAGCGAACCAGAGAGAATGGCAGATCCTCCCACTAGGAATCACCGGTTACGGAGATTCCCCCTATCAGAACTTTTCCGCTTTTGCAGGAAATCCTTACTTCATCGATTTAAGTGAGCTCCTTGAAAAAGGATTCATTGAAAAAGAGGAACTGGAGAATCTCCCTTTAGGAGAAGATCCTGAAAAAGTGGACTACGGCATTTTATACAAGAACAAAATGGAACTTCTAAGAAGAGCTTATAAAAGAGCCTATAGAATCATCGGTTCCGATCTGAAAGTCTTTTATGAAGAAGAGAAGAGATGGCTGAGAGACTATGCGCTGTTTATGGCAATCAAAGCGGACCATAAAGGAATATCCTGGCTGAGATGGCCTGTTGAATATAAGGATATCCAGTCTGAAGAGGTACTGGAGTTTGAAAAGAGTCATGAAAAAGAAATGTACTTTCATGTATTCATTCAATACTATTTCTTCAAACAATGGAAGAAGCTGAAGAACTACGCCAATGACAAAAACATCCGAATCATTGGAGATATTCCAATCTATGTGGCAGAAGACAGCTCCGATGTATGGGGAAACAGTCAGCTTTTCAAAGTGGATGCTGAATTTGTACCTATCACCGTAGCGGGTTGTCCTCCAGATGCTTTTTCGATTACTGGGCAGCTCTGGGGAAATCCCATCTACAACTGGGAAGTGATGGAGCAGGAAGGCTACAAATGGTGGGTTGAGAGAATCCGTGCAAGTTTTGAAATCTATGACATGGTCAGAATAGACCACTTCAGAGGGTTCGAAGCTTACTGGGAAATCAAGAACGGGTCTGAGAATGCGGTTCATGGACAATGGATCAAGGGTCCGAACATGAAGCTCTTCAAGAAAATCAAAGAAGAACTCGGAGATCTCGACATCATTGCGGAAGACCTGGGGTTCCTTACAGAAGAAGTGTATGAGCTGATTGAAGAAACAGGCTACCCAGGAATGAAAGTTCTTCAGTTCGCCTTTGACCCGAGAGAAGAATCTGATTATCTTCCTCACACCTACGACAGAAATGCGGTGGTCTACACGGGCACCCATGACAATGAAACCATCATGGGCTGGATGAGAACAGTGAAGAGCGAAGACATCATCCATGCCGGCAAATACCTGAAACTGAGTTATGAAGAAGGAATCAACTGGGGATTCATCAGAGGAGCATACAGCTCTGTGGCGAATCTATGCGTCATTCCGATGCAGGACTTCCTGGGCCTTGGGAACGAGGCCAGAATGAATATTCCATCCACTCTGGGTAACAACTGGATCTGGAGAATGAAAGAAAATGAACTGACAGATAAATTAGCAGATAAGATAGCGAAACTGACTAGAATGTACGGGAGATAAAAGAATGAATAAAGAAATGATGACCAAGAGAATGCAGGGCTATGCGCTTACCACCTACGGCAGAGACTTTGAAAGCCTCAGCAGCAAAGAAAAGTATACAGCTTTTTCTAAGGCACTGATGGAAGATATCGTGTCAAAATGGCAGGATTCCGGCGTGAAATTCGAGGGAAAGAAGAGGGCATATTATCTGTCAGCTGAATTTCTCATGGGACGTGCACTTTCCAATAATCTGATCAACCTGGGATACAAGAAGGAAATGAAAGAAATGCTTGCATCCATGGGGATCGACTACAACGACAT
>DATIRH010000314.1:0-1830 GCA_035469845.1 Proteiniclasticum sp.
TTCTGCAAAATAAAAAACCGAGATCAGATCTCAGTTTTTCACAGTAAGCTTATTCAATTTCACTTATCATTATTTACAATTCATCCCAGCGAACTTTCTCCATCCGTTCCCGTATGGTGTCATCTCCGATATAGACATTCATATTACCACCCTGCATCGCGTAGGCTTCCTTTATGGTGCCTCCCTTATTACGAATGAGATTTCCCACATAGTCGTGAACCCTGTCACTTCCTTTAAAATCCGGTGATGCCTGGAAAGTCACAAGATAAACTGCTTTGTGCTCGAAATCAGCATTCGGACTTCTAAGAAAGGCATTGATTGCAGGGACACTCTTTCCTGCCCATATCGGAAACATGAGGTATACTCTTTCCGCATCAGTGATTTCACTCCAGGGATCTCCGAGAAGCTTTGAAGCTTTTCTGAAGTATGCCTGAAATGCAGTTCCTTTCTTTTCCTCTTTCAGTTCAACAAGCTTACAGTCCAGTTTTGCTGAAAGAACTTCTGCTGCCGCTCTCGTGTTATTGGACTGTGAATAATAGACAATAACGGTTTTCATTTTTTCACCCCCATTACCTTATTTATTCGAATATAAACTTACTGTCCGGCAAACCCTAGTTCATCCGCCACAGTTTTCATTCCTTCTATAGTATGCTCTACCACTTCAGAAAGCTCCATTTCAATCATCTCACAGCCTTTTAAAACCACTTCCCGGTTGACACCGGCCGCAAATTTTGCGGTCTTGAATTTCTTCATCACAGATTTCACTTCCAGAGAATGGATATTTTTATCCGGTCTCATGAGTACGGTGGCGGTAATCAGTCCTGTCAGCTCATCGATGGTGTACAGAACTTTCTCCATATAGGATTCAGGTTTCACATCTGTACAGATGCCGAAACCATGACTTTCGATGGCTCTTATGAAGGGTTCCTCCACTTTCTTCTCTTCCAGGATCTCCCTGGTCTTTACACAGTGCATCTCTGGATATTTTTCATAATCCAGGTCATGCAGCAGTCCGATGGTCCCCCAATACTCCACATCTTCATTTTTCAACTGAGCAAAATGCCTCATGACCGATTCCACGGAATAGGCATGTTTTAGTAGAGAATCACTTTCATTGTATTCTTTGAGTAAATTGATTGCTTCATTTCTTTGCATCTGGTCTCCCCCTGATCTTTCTCATTTCTGATTTCGTACTTCATCAGTATAATCATAACGCATTTTCTAAACATTCCAAAGAATAATTCGTTATTTTTCTGTGTAAACAATTACAGTTTTACATATTTCAATCCTGTCTTTTAGCTAATTCATGTTTTTCAAGCAGATAGAGTCCTGCCATTTTAAATCCCTTGACGATATGATAGAATTTATCTATTGGTAATAAACGACTAAATGATTCAAGGAGGACTATATGAAAGACTTTACACCTTACTTAGAAAAATACGCCAAGCTTGCTGTGCAGGTGGGCGTGAACCTGAAAGAAAAAGAAGGCCTGGTGATCACGACCACTACAGACGGCCTACAGCTGTCAAGACTCATTGCAAAGGAAGCCTATGAATCTGGTGCAAAACATGTGGAACTGGTTTTAAACGATGATGAGATGACCCTCATGAGATACAAGTACGGAAAGGATTTTGTCTTTGAAGAATACCCAGAGTGGAAGGTATCCAACACGAGAGATATCTACGAAGACAACTATCATCACTGCTTTGTCATCTCCCCTGATCCAGAGCTTCTGAAGGAAGCAGACCCTCTAAAAGTGAAGACAAGCCAGAAAGTGGCAAGTCAGGCTGTAGCTCCAGTGATGAAGTACAGAATGACAGGCATCACAAA
>DATIRH010000315.1:0-5157 GCA_035469845.1 Proteiniclasticum sp.
CAGTCCTACAAGTTTACCGATGATTTCACATTCTGTGACAATAATAGGTGCCATGCTTGAATTTTCAGGTTGAAGCCTGATATAGTTTTTTTCTTTAAAATACCTTTTGATTGTTGCATCACTTCCGATGAGTGCTACGACAATATCACCATTGTTGGCGCTACTTGCCTTTTCGATAAAAGCAAAATCGCCATTATGAATTCCTGCTTCGATCATACTTTCACCTTCGACTTTGAGGATGAACAGATCATTGTCATGCTTCACGAATTTCAAAGGTATCTGGAAGTAATCTTCTACGTTCTCTACAGCCAGAACAGGTTCACCTGCTGTAATCTTACCTACCATTGGGATCGGAATCATTTCAATCTGCTTATTCATTAATTCAGTGATCATTAGAGCTCTCGGTTTAGAGGGGTCTCTTTCAATTTTTCCATCTTCTTCCAGTTGAAGTAGATAGGAATGTACTGATGATGTTGACTTTATGTTAAGAGCTGTGCAGATTTCACGCACAGAAGGAGGATATCCTTTGGCTTCAGTATAAGAAAGAACAAAGTTGTAGACAAGTTCTTTCTTCAATTGACCTTTTTTCATAGTATTTCACCCCGTGATTATTTTATAGTGATTATACCATGTATAGAACCAATAATCAAACGAGCGTTCTAATATAGGGTTATTATTCTTCTCTCCGAAAACAAGGATTAATAGTTAAGGAAGTGCTGCAATGAATCCAGAAGCAGATAGACAAAATTTAGACGTTTTCAGAAGAAATTCTGGCGGTATCATGGTAAAATAGAACAGTATAGACAGTTTACAGATCAAGAAAGTTGATTCTGAGTACCAAACTGTTAAATGAAAATTGGAGGTATACTATGTCAATTCATATTGAGGCAAACAAAGGCGATATTGCAAAGACAATATTACTACCAGGAGATCCATTAAGAGCGAAATTTATTGCTGAAACATTTTTGGAGAATCCTAAGCAATACAACAATGTTCGTGGCATGCTAGGATACACAGGAACATACAAGGGAGTAGAAGTATCCGTTCAAGGAACTGGTATGGGGATTCCATCCATTTCTATTTACGTCCATGAACTGATTCATGAATATGGCGTCAAAAATCTGATGAGAGTGGGCAGCTGTGGTTCCATGCAGGAACACGTGAAGATCAGAGATGTAATTCTTGCAAGCTCTGCTTCCACAACTTCTTCCATCAACAAAAACAGATTCAGAGGAATGGACTTTGCTCCAACTGCAAGTTTTGAGCTCCTTCATACAGCCTATACAAAAGCCAAAGAATTAGGCGTTAATGTTCATGTCGGTAACGTATTGAGTTCTGATATCTTCTACGATACTACAGGTGCAGCAAAACTGTTTATGGATGCTGGAACATTAGGTGTAGAAATGGAAGCTGCAGCGCTCTACACAGAAGCTGCTCTTGCTGGTGTAAATGCATTGACACTCCTGACTGTTTCAGACAGCTTGATCACCGGAGAGGAAACTACAGCTCTGGAGAGACAGGAAACATTCAAGGAAATGATGAAGATTGCTCTAGAGACTGCAGTTGCAATGGCAGAAGCCAAGTAAGAAGCTGTTAGAATTAAATCTATATGAATTAAGCTTAGAAAAGAGAAGTTATGCTTCTCTTTTTTTATTAAAACAATAATTTTTTATTGATTATCAATAAAAAATATGATATATTATGTGTATAACAATTAACAAGTTCAATTAAGAAGATAAATGACAAATATTATTGAGAAAGCAGGGATTTTATATGAAGAGAATGTCCATTTCATTATTTCAGATCGGTGTGCTATTTATTACATTGTGTATCTTACTTCTGGCAGTATTCTGGCTACCAGGAATTGCAGCATTATTTGCTGAGGATGCACCAGAATACGCATATCTCCAATATCCACTTCTCATTGCAATTTATGTGACGCTGATTCCATTTCTTTGTGCGATTACAGAAGGTCTGAGATTAAGTAGAAGAGTAGCCAAGAATGAGGCTTTCAGTGGTGAGTCTGTGCTGCATTTAAAAAGAATCAAGATGTGTGCATTTGTTATTTCATTGCTTTACCTTATCGGAGGGCTTGTTCTTTCTCAGCTGGTAGATCTGGCACCAGGAATTGCACTTCTTGGAATTATCATTATGCTTGCATCACTTATGATTGGACTCATCAGTGGAATACTGGAAGAATTATTAAGAAGGGCGCTTGAGATCAAAGAAGAAAATGATCTCACCGTATAAGAGGTAGAGAGATGAGCATCATTGTAAATATAGATATTATGCTAGCCAGAAGGAAAATGAGTGTTACAGAGCTGTCTGAACGAGTAGGGATAACCATGGCTAATATTTCAAATCTTAAAACAGGGAAGGCGAAGGCTGTAAGATTTACAACACTTGATGCCATCTGTAGAGCACTTGACTGTCAGCCTGGAGATATTCTGGAGTTCAGGGACGAAACGGAAGAATAGAAGAATCTGTTATAGGGAGTCGTGTATATGGAATTTGAAAAATTGAAGAAAATTGAAGATGAATTCGAACGTATTGCTGCCACTTATGAGATTTTTGAGGAAGACTCCAGGCTCAACTGGTCACAATCAGCACGGGTGGAGTTTCTGACCACTGTGAGATACATCGAGAAGTATCTGAGACCAGGCATGAAAATTCTGGACATCGGTGCTGGAGCAGGTGAATACAGTCTTTATTTTGCTGAGAAGGACTTTGAAGTGAATGCTCTTGAATTGTCTGATACAAACATAAAAGCATTCAGAAAGAAGCTGAAAGATGATATAAACTTGAATCTCATTCAGGGAAATGCCATTGACTTATCCATGTATGGGAATGAATCTTTTGATATTGTCCTTCTATTTGGTCCGCTGTACCATTTAAGTAGAGAAGAGGATAGGCAGAAGTGTATCAGTGAAGCAAAAAGAGTGCTCAAAGAAGATGGCATACTATTTTTCTCTTTTATCAGTAATGACATGGTCATTCTGACTGAGTTCAAGTACAGGAAGAACTTCTTTCTGGAGGAAACATATGATCATGACACTTTCAAGGTGAATGATTTTCCATTTGTCTTTTTCACTCTGGATCAGTGCAGATCCATGCTGAAGTCAGCGGAAATTGATGTGATTGCGGAAGTGGCATCAGACGGAGTCTCCGAACTGATGCAGGATGAGGTCAATGCCCTTGATGAAGTTTCCTACGCGCAGTATCTCAAATATCACTACTACACTTGCGAGAAACCGGAAATGCTTGGGAGAAGCAATCATCTGCTGTTCATCGGAAAGAAATAAAAGGGTTTCCCATGGATGATTCAGATTTAACTGTATCTGCCAGAATAATTCAGGACATCATGCGTAGTTATATTTTTGATCTCGAATATGGAAGACTAATTCGAACAAAAATAATGTTGTTGGAGGGATATATATTAAAGAACAATATAAATATATAATATTGATTTTCACAATCGCCATAATATTACCTGTGTTTTATTCTCAATCCATAAATAAAAGAATGTCGAAATCCTTAGGAATCGACATACCTGGAAATATAAAAATTGACTATGAAGATACCCATGGTGGATTTCATGGAGACGGAGATACTACTGCAGTCGTGCAGTTTGATAAGTCCATTACTGAAAATATTCGGTCAGAAATAGAAAATAATATGGATTGGAATAGCCTGCCATTAAGCGAAAGTCTAGAAATTATGATGTATGGCGGAGTAAAAGAAGGAACTAATTACGCTTATAACTATGCGGAACTTCTGAACATGCCTCGTATAGAAAACGGGCAGTGGTTTTATGAAGACAGACAGCCTGAAAGCAGTTTATCAAGCGAAGATCAGGATTTCTTTCCTCATCTTTCCTATAACTTCACCATAGCAATCTATGATCTTGATACAGATACCTTGTATTATTTAGAAGTTGATACATGATTTTTATGTATTAAGTAATTTCATGTTATTCTGACTGAATTCAAGTAAAAACACGCCATACATTTATCATGGTACTTTGCACTGGACAGAGTATTATGATGAAGTAACAGCAGTAGAACAAAGATAGAGTATTAATAATAAGCTTCGGACAATCGTCCGAAGCTTATTATTATTTATAAATACTATCTAAATATGAATATTGAAGCTGTAATCCTTTATAATCTCATATTTCGTTGAAAAATAACCTCAATTACGGTAAAGTACATATATAACATTGATTAAGTATTATTAATATAAATTACATTAAGCGAGGTGCTCAATGGGAAAGACATCTAAAAATTCAAGGAAAAACATTATGATCATGTTTTTTCTTCTTCTTTTTTTCTGGTCAATTATCGATGGAAAGATCACAGTGGAATCAATTCTTCTTGGTTCATCAGCTTCTATACTCATTATTTATCTGAATAAGGATATTTTATTTACAAGCAGTGATGGTGGTCCAGTTACGCTACGATTTCTGTGGCATTTCACGACGCTGATCGCCATTCTGATTGTCGAGATTGTGAAATCCAATATTAATGTGGCAAAGATTGTACTGAATCCTAAAATGCCGATTGAACCATCTTTTGTCAGAGTTCCGGTAAGGTTCAAAAAAGATTTCAATAAGGTCTTGTACGGAAATGTAGTGACTTTGACACCAGGTACACTGACGGTTGATATTGTTGATGATGAATATATTATTCATGCACTGACCAAAGAGGCAGCAGAAGGATTATTGGGAAGTGAACTTGAAAATCATGTTCTTCGACTAGAGGAGAAAGCATGATGAGTATACAAGTATTTACTGGAATGGCAATATTTCTATCACTCTTGGCTTTTGTATGTCTATACAGAGCTTATATAGGCCCGTCAGCAGCAGACAGAGTCGTTTCGATCAATGTCATCACAACCAAAGTCACAGTGCTTATAGCAATCATTTCTGTCGTTACGGAGCAGAATGCATTTATTGATGTAGCACTGATTTATTCCATGATGGGATTCATCGCTACCATCGCAGTGTCAAAATTCATTGAAAAAGGTAAATTGTATTAGGAGGTGTATATCATGATTAAAGAACTTATTATTTTAGCGCTTGCACTTTTAAGCTGCTTCTTCTTTTTGGTAGGCACCACTGGTCTTATAAGATTACCTGATGTCTTCAGCAGAATGCAT
>DATIRH010000316.1:0-2597 GCA_035469845.1 Proteiniclasticum sp.
AAATAATTTCAGCACCTTGTAAAGAGAGACTGGAGGAAGGGGAGATTGCGGCAAAAAGATCTTCGCATATTTCTACACCGAAAGAATATTTCCCTGCCGAAAACACAAGATTTCCGAAGGGGATTTCTTTATGATCTCCGAAATCCGTAAGATGTCCGTGGGTCCTGTTATACGCTGTGAACCAACGACTTTCATAAAATTCATTGTAGTTTGGCAGATTCTGCTTCGGAACCATGCCCAGAATTTTTCCTTCAAATACAACCGCTGCGCTGTTGAAGAGTCTTCCTTCATGCCTCATAGGAAGCCCTAGGATAACAACCATATCCAGATTTCTGGTTGATTCGACAATTTCATTCATGGCGGATTCCGTCGCATTCAGAAGATCTTCAGAAAAAAACATGTCTGAAGATGTGTAGCTTGTCAGTGATAATTCAGGAAAAAGCGCTACTTTCACTTTGTCATGAGCAAGCTGCTTTATTAATTTTAGAATCTCTTCCTTGTTGTAGTGCACATCCGCAACCTTAAGTTTCGGTGACACTGAAGATATTTTGATATAATCCATTTTTTATACCTCTCCATATCGTAAGTTTATCCCGCAAATGCCGGGATATATTACAGTCATTATACCATCTAGTCTTTAAGCTTTAAACAAGGACAGAAAAGGATTCTCTCGCCAGACTAAATTAATTCATTTTTATATTGAAAATAATGGTTCAATATAGAACTGCTCTTTAAAATTCACAAAAATAATGGTTATTGTTCTAACCTGTACGAACAATAAATTAAATTACAGCTATAACGTTGACATTATAGCTGAGGATGTTATCATTTAGTTATAAAACGTTCGGGAGGAAAACATGAGCAGTATACTTAATATTTTCGTTGAGAAAAAACCGGAATTCAGAAATGATGAGCAGGCGCTGGATAAAGATCTCAGCCTGATGCTTGGACTTCATACGAAATCAAGAAAAATCCACCTCTATCAGATACAAGGTCTCACTGAAGATGAACTTGAAGAGGTGAAATACACCGTATTTGCTGAATCATCAACGGATAGGACCTATGAGAACACTTCCGGGTTTCTTCATCTGCCTCACTTCATTCTGGAATTGTTACCTGGACAATATGATCAGAGGGCGAAAGCCGCAGAGGACTGCGTTAAGCTCATCCTTGGGCGATTTGATGTCGAGGTCCGTTACAAGACCCTGTATATTTTTCCTGATATTCATTCTGAAGATTTAAGTAGAATAAAGAACTATCTCTTGAACCCTGTAGAAATGAAAACAGGCAGGATTGAAACAGAATTCAGACCTTTTCCACAGAAAAATATGTCTGTTGAAATCATACAAGGGTTTCACAGTTTCACGGACACGCAGTTATCAGAATTTCTAAAAGAACGTTCTTTGGCTATGACGATAGAAGATCTGCGTCTCATTCAGAATTATTTCACTGAAGAAAACAGAGAACCTACAATCACTGAAATCAAAGTGCTCGATACATACTGGTCTGACCACTGCAGACACACCACCTTCCTGACACATCTTCATTCAATCGATATAAAAAGCGATTTCAGACCCCTGAATGAAACCTACCAGGCTTATCTCAAAATCAGAAAAGAGCTTCATAGAGAAGAGAAGCCCATCACCTTGATGGATCTTGCCACCATCGGTTCAAGATACCTCAAAGTCAACGGTTTCGCCGATGATATTGATGAGTCAGAAGAAATCAACGCCTGCAGTATCAGAAGAGACATACGAACGGATCAGGGAATAAAAGATGTCCTCATCATGTTTAAAAACGAGACCCACAACCATCCTACTGAAATAGAACCTTTTGGAGGAGCTGCCACCTGCCTCGGTGGAGCGATCAGAGACCCTTTAAGTGGCAGAGCCTACGTTTACCAGGGGATGCGCATCACAGGAGCCGCTGATCCTTTAAAATCCCTGGAAGAAACCCTGCCGGGAAAACTTCCTCAGAGAATGATCACCAGAGGAGCTGCAAAAGGGTTTTCCTCTTACGGTAACCAGATCGGTCTGAACACCGGTTTTGTGGAAGAAATCTATCATCCAGGGTATGAAGCGAAAAGAATGGAAACCGGTGCCGTCATCGCTTCCGCACTGAAAGAGAATGTGAGAAGAGAAACACCCATGAAGGGCGATCTTATTATCCTTCTTGGCGGAAGAACAGGTAGAGATGGCATCGGAGGAGCAACAGGTTCTTCCAAGGGACATGATGCTTCTTCCATCATTGATTCCGGCGCTGAAGTTCAGAAGGGG
Source organism: Proteiniclasticum sp. (assembly GCA_035469845.1). Lineage (GTDB taxonomy): Bacteria > Bacillota > Clostridia > Clostridiales > Clostridiaceae > Proteiniclasticum. The sequence goes on from DATIRH010000316.1 coordinate 2,277, forward strand.
AATGCAGTGGAAGAACGGAAGCTTCAGAGATTCTTCAGAAATGAAAAAGCATCCAGGCTGATCAGAAGATGCAATGATTTCGGTGCAGGAGGCGTGTCTGTAGCCATCGGAGAGCTTGCAGATTCCCTTGATATCTACCTGCATCTAGTCCCTAAAAAATATATGGGACTAGATCCTACCGAGATCGCCATTTCAGAATCACAGGAAAGAATGGCGGTGGTAATCGAAGAGAAAGACCTGGCCACATTCATTCAACATGCTGAAGAAGAGAATCTGGAAGCGACTATGGTTGCCAGAGTTACAGATACCGGAAGACTTAGA
>DATIRH010000317.1:0-5457 GCA_035469845.1 Proteiniclasticum sp.
CTCATCATGACAATGACGCCCAGAATGAACACGGGGATTCCCCAGGCTCCTTTGGGAGATTTCATGGCAAAAAATCCAAGAAACACCGAAATTGCGCCAAGATATAAGGGCTGCCAGAAAATCCCGGCAATCGCAGAGAGCAGTCCTCCTATCAGCATATAATTGGCTGTTCCTGACTCAAACTTTTTCGGCCGTTTACGATCATCCAATCTGAAAAACATAACATAATCCCCTTTCAACCAGTTATCTCATTACCTATTTTTTCTTTTTTTCTTTTTTCACTTTTTCTCTTTTTTGTTTATTCTATTTTAGCAGAAAATTTATTACATTTCCTTAAACAGCTTTTTCAGTTGGCAAAATCTGATATAATTGTCAACCAGCCCTTCCTGAAAGGTTAACCCTGATGTCCGATAGAAAAATCAATACAATTTGGTATAATTAATAGAAAATGGTAATTGATCCGAGACAGACACTTACCAAGAATGAAGGGAGTCTATCTGATATGAATAAAGACACAGTGAAAAAATTTACATTACCGACCTTACTTATCCTGATGGGCTTCGGCGTCATCTATTCATCTATGGCACTTTTTTCTGAAATCTCAGAAAATGTCGTAAATCAGCAAATCCGAGTTATCGATAATGCGATTGTAGATCTTCTTTTATCTTTTTCCTCAGCAGGATTCTACGATGCCATGATTGTTATAACAGAAATGGGTTCTGTGTGGTTTACAGCTGTAGTGAGCTCTTTCATCATTCTTTATCTCTGGGTCAAGGAAAGAGACAGATGGGGTATTCTGTTTTTTATGATCTCTATCGGTGGTGGTGGACTGCTGATCCTGCTCTTGAAAGAATTTTTCCGGATAGACAGGCCGTCCATAAATGCACAGATCGATGCGGTGGGATATAGCTTTCCCAGTGGCCACGCCATGGGTTCCATAATTCTATACGGGTTTATAATCTATCTCATCATTAGAAGCGAGTTATCCCGGGCGGTGAAAGGGAGTCTTTCCGCAGTACTGATTTTCCTTGCATCTCTCATCGCATTTTCCAGAGTATACTTAAGTGCCCATTACCCTAGTGATGTCGTAGCGGGTCAAGCGGGAGGACTTGCATGGCTCATGATCTGCATCGTCTCTTTGGAAGGACTGCAATGGACAACCCGCAATAATTTTAAGCCACTTAAAAAAATCAGAAAACTTCTTGCAGTCATATATAGGCAATTCAAGTAGCTGCTCTTCCCATATAGTTGAGATTCCCCCGGATAACGCCTGTTATCTTACCCAGACCCTACATTCATGACATAAAAATCAATATACAAGTCCCTGATCATCTCGAGTGGCCGATATGATCAGGGACTCTTACATTCCTAGAAAAGCTGTTGCATATTAGAATGTGAAAGCATTACAGAATCACTTCCACCATGAATGATCAGGGTACCTGCAACGTGAATACAGTGATTTCAGGCGGACAGTTGACCCTCATCGGGACGATACTCATTCCAACCCCCCTATTTACATACAACCTGTTCTCATTCGATCCGTTATCTGTTTCTATCCAACCGTCCACACGGACCCCTTCTTCTGATGTCAGATCCAGATAGGAATTATCAGGCGAAAAAGGCAGTCTGAACTGGCCTCCGTGAGTATGTCCAGCTACAGCTACAGGTGCTGTATTCTCCGGAAGCAGTGTGAAGGTCTTTGGATTATGCATCATAACGAATCTTGGCGCGTCTTCTGGAAAACTGCTCAATGTCTTTTCTACGTCATCTTCTTTAGCCCAGTTAGACCCTATACCTGCAATGTACAAAGGATTATCTGAATCCTCATCGACCTGTACGTTTCCATCCATAAGGGAAAGTGCTACGGATTCATTATTCAAAACATCAATCCCTATTTCCTCCAGCTTAGACCTTACACGTTCAGCGGTATCACGATTTACTGGATCCTCCTCGCTCTTTAAGGAATAGTCATGATTTCCAAGAACCGCATAGACTTTAAGACTGTTCTCCGTTAAAGGCCTCAGATAGTCAATGACGGTTTCCATCTGCGTCTGATGATCGTCAGCAGAATGGTACACGAAATCTCCTAATATAAGCACCGCTTTCGGTTCAATTTCTATAATTTCATCAACTATTCTAGATATTACTGAGTCATTGTCCATCCACATCCCAACCTGAAAATCTGTAATTACAGCTATTTTTTCTCCAATCCATTCTTCTGGAAGATTCGGAATAACCGCTTTTTCTTCTTCCACACTAATGGTGTATGGCTCTACTAGCCCCCATACAAGTAGTATGATTAAAAAAACAACGATTCCCAGGATAATTTTTATACTCCTTTTCATTTGATCCACCTCCGAAATAGTATTATCCCCAGGTAACGCAGTTTATTGAACTGAAACAACGCGAAATCCTGATACCGTGCAGTGTGAATATCACTGTTACAGACCTTGGTATTTTCCCCTCAACCAGTTCTTTTCTTTGTTTTCAATATTTTCTTTTTTCTCTTCTATTTTATCAGAAAAATATTTCAATTTCATAAACAGCTTTTTTTCGTCCATCACAAATCTGCTGTAACAGTCACCCACCCTTCCACGAACGGCTAAAACTGAAGTCCTATAGCAAATCGCTTACAATTTGGTATAATATAACAAAGCAATCAACCAAATAATTATAGGAACGGTGATAATATGGAACGCGTTATTGATGTAAGGAATGGTAGAAATCTCACAATGCTGTCTGATTTCTATGAACTTACTATGGGAAACGGTTATTTTGAAAATGGTGTAGATGAAACCATTGCCTATTTTGATATGTATTTTAGAAAAATTCCGGATGAAGGCGGCTTCGCCATCATGGCCGGTGTGGATCAGCTTATAGAATATCTGGAGAATCTTACTTTCACCACAGAAGATCTTGAATTTCTGAAGAAGAAGAATCTTTTCAGTGAAGGTTTTCTGGAGTACCTCAAGAACTTCAAATTTGAGTGTGACGTCTGGGCAGTTCCTGAAGGAACCCCCGTATTCCCAAATGAACCTCTGGTTACTGTAAGAGGACCCATCATCCAGGCTCAGTTTGTGGAGACCATGGTCCTTCTGACGGTAAACCATCAGACCCTTATCGCTACAAAGGCAAGTAGAATTGTCAGAGCTGCTGCAGGAAGAGACGTTCTCGAGTTCGGTTCCAGAAGAGCCCAAGGCTACGATGGTGCCATCTACGGTACAAGGGCTGCCATTGTAGGCGGCTGCACCTCCTCCTCAAATACCCTGGCTGAGATCATGTTCAACGTACCTGCTACAGGCACCATGGCCCACAGCTGGGTCCAGATGTTTGATTCAGAGTATGAATCCTTCAGGAAATGGGCTGAAATCTATCCAGACAACTGTTCCCTTCTCGTGGATACCTACAATGTGCTGAAGTCTGGTATTCCAAATGCCATCAAGGTCTTCAATGATTATGTACTTCCTACAGGAAACAGACCTAAATCCATCCGAATAGACTCAGGGGACATCACCTACCTGACCAAACAGTCCCGTAGAATGCTTGATGAGGCAGGATTTGAAGATGTTAAAATCATCGTTTCAAATTCACTGGATGAATATATTATCAGAGACGTCCTTGCACAGGGTGCACCTATTGATGTATTCGGTGTGGGCGAAAGACTGATCACAGCGAGAAGCGAACCGGTCTTCGGTGGCGTATACAAACTCGTGGCTGTGGAGAAAGACGGTAAGGTCATTCCTAAGATCAAAGTCAGTGAAAATCAGGAAAAGATCACTACGCCGCACTTCAAGAAAATATACAGAGTATTTTCTAAAAAATCCGATCTTGCTGTAGCCGATCTTCTCTGCGAACATGATGAGGTCATCGATCAGAGTGAGCCTCTGACCATCTTCGATCCTACCTTCACATGGAAGAGAAGAACATTTACAGAGTACTACCTGAGAGAACTCCAGGAAAAAATCTTTGACCACGGGGTCCTGGTCTACAATAGTCCCACAGTCCTTGAAATCAGAGAATATTCCCGTAATGAGATCAATCAGTTATGGCCTGAAGCACTTCGACTGGAATATCCCCACAGATACTATGTGGATCTTTCACAGAAGCTCTGGGATACAAGGCAGAACCTGCTCATCGAGCAGTCACAGAAGTACGCGGAAGACAAATACTGATAAAGTTCATATAAAACCTTCAGGATTAATTTCCTGGAGGTTTATTTTGATGTTCCTCTAAAGCTGTGATATAATTGGTCAGGTTTTAGCAATTATTATAAAGTCGTCATAAACGGAGGATAACAAAATTGAGCACGAAAAATATAAATCACGTTGAATTTATGGTCAAGTCAGCTATCGTAGCAGCAATTTATGCTGCACTTACTATGTTTCTACCATTCAGCTATCTGGGCCTTCAGTTCAGAATCGCTGAAATACTGGTACTTCTGGTCTTCATCGACAAACGATATATCTATGGCCTTACGCTGGGCTGTCTTATTGCAAATCTTGGCAGCCCCTTGGGCCCTGTGGATGTTGTCTTCGGCACACTGGCAACCCTCATTGCTCTGCTTATGATTTCGAAGACAAAGAATCTCCTGGTAGCCACTTTGTGGCCCGCTGTGGTCAATGGACTCATCATCGGACTTCTTTTGTACTATATGCTGGGTCTTCCCTTCCTTCTTTCAGCTGCGCAGGTATTTATAGGAGAATTCGTTGTGGTGACCCTCATCGGATACTTCCTCTTCAAGAGAATCCTAAGAGACAGAAAGCTTGTGGAGATCATCAGATTCAAATAGTTCAAACGTAGAAGAGACCCATCTCCATGCACACTGCATGGAAGATGAGTCTCTTTTTGTTTCACTGATTTTCTTTTTTCTTCAGTATATTTCTTCTATTGCAGAAGAAGCCATACTCCAAAACCGGCTGCAGCCAGTGCGAAAAGATAGAAGAAGATTTCCGTTCCCTTTTCTCCCAGCATTTTTCTGAAAAGCTTGATTTTTGCCATATTCCAGATCTGCTCCGGTTTTTTCACAGTGATGAAAATCACCGCTCCAGCATAAACAATTAGTATAAGACCCAGTAGTGCCAATCCGTCCATAATAAATCCTCCTCTTTATAATTGATACTTTTCTTTATTATCTTAGCCCTCTATTGATCTTCTTTCTCATAGCAAACATCACCACTGAAGAAATCACAATAATCATCAGTGTGCTGAAAAGTACGCTTCCCCAGGTGGCTTCCTTGAGAATGATTTCATCCATGGCCATGAAGGCCCAGTAGAAAGGTGACCAGTAGAGTAGAAAATGAAGTCCCTCTCTAAGATAGATTGCACCGAATATCGAACCTAGAACAGGCAGAAACACCATCTTCATACCCGAGATTGCAGCAAGGACGTTGTCACTGTTGACACCGATGGTAAAACCGATGATGACTGACGTCAGTGCGATAGACACGGTGACAAGTG
>DATIRH010000318.1:0-7754 GCA_035469845.1 Proteiniclasticum sp.
GTAGGATCCCCTTATCAGCAGGATCTAAGTAGAAGAACCACAATCTATCCTCAGGCATTAACAGATTACAGCAATACCTATGGGGCTGGAAGAACAGCAAACTTCAGTGGAAGCACTGTAGAGGATATCAAAAAAGAGATCTTAGCAGATAACCCAGTTGTTGTATATCTGACGGTAAGAAGAGAAGCTCCTGTCTATGTAACATACAGTATTGAAGGTGAAAGACAGTCTCTTCTAAGAAACAATCATGCAGTTCTTGTCACTGGCTATGATTCGGAAGCCAACAAATTCAGAATAACCGATCCATGGTCATGGGAAGGCAGAAGAGAATACTGGGTTGATATCCCAGGTTTTGCTTACTCCTACAACATCAGAAACCATGCTCTTGTGGTAAGATAAATCACAAGACAAATTGAATACATCCATCAGAAAAGGACTGTCAATATGCTGGCAGTCCTTTTCTGATGGACATTGTTTCTTTCTTTTACATCTTGAATAGAGTCCACTGATCTGTATCTTTTTCATACTTCAATTCAAAAAGCACTTCCTTGTCGTTGACGATTCCTCTGCACAGAAAAACCTGCATCAGATTTCCCGCAAGTTTTTCCTTCTTGCGTGCTTGAATACTCTTAACAGAAATGGTTCTATATTTTCCCTCCTCATCGATGAGTCTGAATCGGATGGGATGAATAAGTCCCTTAAAATCAAACCAGGCTATCATTTCTATGGGTTTAGCCATTACTTTCATGTTCTTTCCTCCTTATAAGTGACTATTCATAAAAATGTAGTCTTTTTCTACTACACCACCCGAAAATGCTTTGACTGGGGAATTAATAAAAGTGGCACGTATGATGGAATCATCTCCGAAGTTTTTCCGCACCATGTCAATCACCTGATCCATGCGATTCATTTTTTCAGCTCTGCTGTCCTTAAAAAGAGAAAGCTGCTCAATGTCTTTATCCTTTAACTGAGAAAAAGAGATTCCTAGATGTCTAACCGGCTCCTCATCCCAGATTTCATCAAATAGTTCACAGGCAGTTGCCATCAGCAGGCTGGTAGAATCAGATGCGAAGGGAAGCGTCTTCTGCATGGAGAAAGAAGAAAAGTCACTGCTGCGAATATGAAGTGAGACGGTTTTGACCAGTTTTCTGGTGTTTCTTAATCGAGGAACCAATGTTTCACCTATAGAGAGAAGTACATTATGACAGGAGATCCGGTCTGTAAAATCGAAGGGGAGCGTCGTAGAATTTCCCATTCCTTTCATCTCTATGGTTCCTTCATTTTTTACAGTAGAAGAATCTATTCCTCTGGCATAGCAGGAGATCATAAAACCATATTTCTTAAATTTTGCATGAAGGAATTGTGGATTTGCTTTTGCAAGGTCTCCTATGGTATTGATGTTCATTTTTTTCAGCTTCTCCGTGGTGCGGGATCCTACCATAAACATTTCCTGAACAGGAAGAGGCCACATCTTATTTTCGACTTCATCATGATACAGCGTATGGACCTGATTGGGTTTTTTTAAGTCAGAAGCCATCTTTGCTAAAAGCTTCCCTGTGGAAATACCGATATTTACAGTAAAGCCTAATTCCTCCTTGATCCTGTTTTTCAGCGATATCGCAACGTCTACAGCGTTTTCTTTTGTCAGGTGCCTCATGTCCATAAAGCATTCATCGATGGAATAGCGCTCTATAAGAGGGGAGTACTCCCGCAGAATTTCAACCATGGCATCACTGGCTTTTAAATACATACTATATCTGGGTGGAACAATTACAAGCTCCGGACACTTCATGAGAGCAGAAAAAAGTGTCTCTCCTGTTTTTATTCCATATTTCTTGCTTGGAATGGATTTTGCCAGAACGATTCCGTGTCTGCTTTGAGGATCTCCTCCCACGATGGAAGGAACCGTTCGAATATCGAGGGTTTTCCCATGTTGAAGATCCCATACGGCATTCCAGGAAAGGTAAGCGGAATTTACATCCACATGAAAAATAATATTTTCCATTTCAAATTCACCTATACTTCTTTTATAAATTAGAACATACATTCTTTATGGTTTCATTATAACAGAATGTATGTTCTAAGTGAATACCTTGGAGGGCTATCTTATGGTCTAAACCTGAGAATGAATGAAGATAAATATTGAGTTTCAGTGAAAAACCCGGAAAAAATAACATGAAAAGAGCAAGTTAAGTAAAAAAACTTAACTTGCTGAAATAATGAATATATTTAGTGTCCTTTTATGTAGTGTTCTTCTGGGTATACTTCATTCAGAAAACGAGTTATTTCCACATCATACTGATCGGGATCAATTGCCATGGACTCACCATGTTCAGCACCATCAGCGATATATAAGGATTTCCTGTCCATCTTGAATGAATACATGGCTTTACTCATCACGGATGGTATATAATCATCTTTCGATCCATGGATAAAAAGGATTGGCTGACTTATTGTCGGCAGTTCTTTGACAGGTGATACATCCTCTATGGAGAATCCTGCTCTTATTTTGATGAAAATACTTACCAGCATAATCAGTTTTTTACTGCTTAACTTTGTATCCTGCTTCAATTTTAACAGCAGAAGTTCCGGGAGATCCGAAAATGCACAGTCTATGATGCCAAAACGGATACGCTTATCCAGAGCCATATTAAGCATAGAAATGGTTCCGCCCATAGATTCTCCATGTAATCCCACACTGATTTCTTCTCCATACCTATTGAAAAGGTAATCTGTTACAGTCTTTAAATCCCATTTTTCAAAATAGCCATAGGTTGTATTGTCACCACCCGTTTCTCCATGATTTCTAAGATCAACTACAACAACATTAAAACCTTTCTTGTAGAAAAAGGGAAGGTATTTGAGCGCTCCGTAAATATTCATCGTGATTCCATGGACGATGATAATATATTTGTCCGAGTCGTTCGGATATAACCGGCCTTTGATCATATAACCATAGGCAGATTTCAGGTTTAAGGGTTCATATGATAAGGAATTGATGTATTCCTCAGGATAATAGCCTTGTCTTTTATTTTTGTCCCTGGCCATGTCATAAGTTTTGGTTTTCGGGTATAAGATGCGTTTTACATAACGCATAATCACTGACAAGAAGTACAGCACAATTAGAATGACAATACCCAGGAGGATGAATGGCACATATTTCATGAAAACACCTCCAATGTTTCTTTATAACCATTATAATGGAAAACTCAGAAAATGATAATCTTTAGCTCGGAAAAATAATAATACTCTAGCGGCAAACTCATAAACACAGTAAATCTTGCAGCTTCGATTCTGTATCCTAGATGACTTTATAAAACAAAGATCAACTCACTTCTAAAAGTGGATACTGTTCAATAATGATATAAATAAACATTATTATACTTATAAAGCTCTATATTATACTATTAAACCGGTAAAGAATGACCGTGGTGTAAAAAGTGTATTAACAATTCAAACGATTACTGAATATTTAAAGTATTGAATGTATAATGGTATATAGAATGAATTTTAGAATAAATGGAGGAAAATCATATGAAATTTGAAATGGATAAAATGGTCAAAAAGAGTGAGAAGTTAGTCAAGAAAGGTGAAGATATGGCTAAAGATATGGCTAAAGATATAATTCCAAAGGTGAAGGATGCAACATCAGATCTTAAGGAATCCATATCTAACATGATGGAAAAGGGAACACAAGGCGCGCAGCACCTTTTTGAAAAGAAAGACAATATAGCAGAAGATGCCGTAAACTTTGCTCAAAACAGCAAGAAAGATATGAGTGATGCATGGGATAACAAGGACGGAAAGAAGAATACCGGTAAGATCGTAGCTGGAGTGGCTATTGCTGCCGCAGCAGCAGGCGCTTACGCTCTATACAAGAAGAATAAGATCAAAAACGAAAATTTAAAGCAGGAATATTCAGAGAAACTGACCAGATGGGCTGAACTTGATTTAGATGAAATTGATTCTGAAACAGACGGTTTCCTGGAACCAATGAAAGTAACTCCAAAAAGAGTATATAAAGCAGGAAGCAATGCTTTGATTGATGATGTTGTTGTTAATATCTCCAATCCGAACACAGAATTCACCTTTAATCCTGATGACGATGGTGAACCTATCGCTGATCTTGACATAAAGAAAGTTGTTTTAGAAAAGACAGAAGCTGTAAGAGAGAAGATTCGCACAAAAATCGAAGAAGGTAAACTTCAGACAAAACTTGGCAGCATGGAAGCAAAAGACAAATATGTTGAAATCAAGGATATGGCTGAAGATAAAATAGAAACAGCAAAAGCAAAGCTGGACAATGAAATCGCTCCTAATGTAAAACATAAAGCGGCTGATTTGAAAAGCGAAGCAGAAGAAAAATTAGAAGGATTCAAAAAACAGATTGAACATTCAGAAATGGATGAAACAGTTGAAGATGTTCAGGATGAATTTAAAGAAAAATCCAAGATCGCCAAGGAAAAATTTGAAGACCTTAAAAGCAAGGTTGCCTCCACTACAGATGAAATTGAAGAAAAAACGAATAGCTACATGAAAAATGATATGGCTATTGATGATGAAGACGCATTCGAACCAGAAGATGATAATTTTGTTGATGAACCTTTTGGAGCACAGGAGCCATTAGAAAATATGGAAGAAAATGCCGAAGGTCTGAAAGACAAAGTGAAACAGCTTGCAGAAAATGCGAAGTCCAAATTCATGCCAGAGAAATCAGAAACTGAAGAGAATCTTGAACTGGTTGAATATAAGGTTACAGTTCATAACAGAGGCACTGAGGATTATTTATTTAATCCGATGCAGCTTCAGCTCTTTGATTTAGCCAAGCGCTCAGTTCACATCATGGCTAAGCACCAGGATGGGACTACCCTTGGAAGAGTAGCTGTAAAACCTGGTGAAACCTATACAGGTAAATTATTCGTGAAAATCAGTAAAGAGAAGAAGCAGGGCATTCTGTTCTTTAAAGACTTGAGTCTTGACTATTCTGTGTTGTTTTTGACTGAAAATGAACATGAGGTCGAGAAGGATCCAAGTCTTGTACTGGATGAAGATTATCTCTATAGCGATGAAGAAGTTCTTAAGGAACATGTAGATTATAAGAGACTGTAGAACTTTAGAATCTTTCAAAAAATGATATAAAACAAAGGAGATGGTAAATCCATCTCCTTTAACTTTTATTCTTTCTTATATTTTCTATAAGCAGATACCACCGGTACTGCGATTAGTGCTGATATGATGGCTTCTGGTACACCATTTGTACCTACCACCGTCAGAATGAAAGTGGTAACAGCAGCCTCTGAAATACCTAACCCCTCCGCATATCTTGAAAGATAGAAAATATAGGCTAAACCCAGAACCCCAATGGTGTTTGTCATGGTTCCTGCAACTGCTGAAACGGCGACACCATATTTACTGTTTTTCATTGCTCTATAAACATACCCTGTTACGATACCGATGAGAATACGTACACCTATCGCGATGATCGGATTCCAGAAAATGAAGTTTGTGGGCGTAGGAGCCATGAAAGCTCGAGCCATACTGGATAACCCGAAAATACCGCCGATGAATGCTCCGACCAAAGGGCCTTCAATGATGGCTCCTATGATTACAGGTACATGCATGATGGTTGGATTAATGGGAAGTATGGGTATGTACCCTAAGGGTGTCAGTGATAAAAAAATTGAGATCCCAGACAGTAGACCAATTACAGTCAATTGTCTAGCCTTCAATAAGGGCTTTCTTTTTTCTTTTTGCATGAGTTTTCCTCCGTTCTTATTCCTTTTTGGGATATAATTCGGAACCTTGTAAGGGTTTGAATTAAGTTCAGTTTCCATTTGGAATACTGACTAAGCCTATTTTAGCACTTTTCTATTAAAAGTAAATAGAAAAGATGACCTGGAATCCATTGTATGATCAAAAATGAAGGTTGTTTGAACAATCTGAAATCGCAAATATTATGATGTCTGCTATGTTAAAATAGATACTAAGAGATATTATAAAGTAAGTAACAAATAAAAGGAGTGACTCGAATAATGAAAGTAGTAATCATCGGAGCAGTTGCAGCGGGGCTAAGTGCAGCCTATAGCGTAAAGAAAAATGTTTCAGGCGCAGAGATTACAGTCCTTGAAAAAGGAGAAGACATATCTTATGGGGCATGTGGCTTCCCATATTATATCGAAGGCTTGATCGAAGAAGAGAAGAAACTCATCGCAAGAGATCGGGAGAGAGTGCTAAGTGATGGTATTGATCTCAGATTATTAAGTGAAGCCATAGATGTGGATTTCAAAAATAAAACAGTAAAGGTGAAAAATCTGTCCAACAAAAATGAATAAGACCTGCATTATGATAAGCTGATTATCGCGACAGGGGCTAGAAGCAACCGATTAGACCTGTTTAAGGGAATAAAAGGTGTTTTTCCTCTCAATAGTTTAAAGGATGCCAATGCGATAAAAGACTATATGGAACAGAATCGCCCTGAAAGAGCAGTCATCCTGGGTGGAGGCAACAAAGGACTTGAACTTCTCGAAACGTTGACACTTAGGGCTATAGATACTCAGGTTATTGAATATCTGCCTGATGTAATGAATATTTACGATAAAGAATTTTCAGATCTCATCCTCAAGGAACTTCGAGGTGAAGGATATAAAATCAATACAAACGAAAAGGTTCTGGATGCCAAATCGGATAATAAAGGATTTATTAAGAATGTGGTAACAAATAAAGGCGAATATCCTGTAGATATGGTTATAGAAGCCATAGGGCTTAATCCGAATACAGATTTTCTCGTCGGAAAAGGCCTAGAGATGGAAAGAGGGGCTATCCTCATTGATCTTTATGGGCGAACAAATATTGAAGATGTATATGCCGGTGGAGATTGTACTCTGATCTATAATCATATTGAGGGGAAAAACAGTTATCTGCCTTTGGGTACAAATGCAAACAAGATGGGAAAACTCATCGGTTTCGCCATTGCAGGAATAGAACCTCCATTTAGAGGTGTACAGGGAAGCTCCATGATGAAGACTTTTGAACTCGAGATGGCTATGACGGGTGTAAATGATCAGAGTGCAAAAGAGTTGAAGCTGGATTATGATAGCGTCATGGTCAGAACACGTAATAAATCAGGGTATTATCCTGGCGGGTCTGAACTTTATATTAAACTGACCTTTCTAAAAAAAGACGGAAAAATAATAGGTGCACAGTTATTCGGAAAAGAAGGAAGTGCGATACGGATTCAAGGACTCGTTACTGCAGTCTATGCAGGGCTTACTGTATACGACTTAGCCTATATGGACTTCGGGTATATTCCTCCGCTGAACAGTGTATGGGATTCAATTAATGTAGCCGCAAGAAAAGCGGTATCGAAATATGAACGTAGGAAGGAATAGTTTTATGACGAATGATATGAATAAGAATGGTCAGGAAATGACAAAAGCATCTGCTACAGCCATGGTGAATGAGATGAACGCCTTCTTTGATACTGGGAAAACATTGAATATACATTTCAGAAAACATATGCTGAAAAAACTCAAGTACACCATCAAAAAATATGAAAAAGAAGTCCAGGACGCACTATACAAGGATCTTGGTAAATCTTCCGCAGAATCCTTCATCACGGAAATCGGACTTCTTTATCAGAGTATTGATTATTTCATCAAGAATCTTGAAAGGTTCTCTAGAAGAAAGATGGTCAAAAGACATACAGCCAGTCTCTTTTCTCAAGGTTATATCTACAAAGAACCTTATGGAACTGT
>DATIRH010000319.1:0-7671 GCA_035469845.1 Proteiniclasticum sp.
CTGATGGATAAAGAGACGGAAATCAGAAAACTTCAGACAGATCTACAGATTCTTGCAGAAGACCGAAAAAAGGTTGCCGGTTACATGGACAAGTGCAGGAAAACTTTGAATGCGGTGGCTGATGAAGCAAAGGAAGTGGATGAAAAGAAAACGGAGAGAAACAGACTTCAGAATCTGCTTGAGAAATCCAAAAGACTTGGTGAAGCAAACGCCTTGTCAGGACAGCTGAAGATGAAGGGGCAGGAGATTGAAAAGAAGATTACCTATCTCAGGAAAAAAGAAGTTGAACTGAAAAAGCTTATAGAGGATGAAAATGCGGCATCAAGAGAGCTTCAGGACGTAAAAGTAAGTCAGATGGAAATAAAGCTCAAGCTTCAGGAATCAAATTCGAGATTGAAGGCACTGGTGACGTTATATAACAAAGCCCAGAAAAGAGATGAACTTGAATCGAATATCAAGCTTTTCAGAAAAGAAGAAGAAAACATAACGCGAAATATTGAAGTGGCGACGAATGCATACGAACACGAGCTATCGAAACGAAATCAGACGTATGCACATATTCTGCGATCCCAGCTTCAAGAAAATGAACCTTGTCCAGTCTGCGGATCCTATGAACATCCTTCGGCAGCAAAAGGCACAAAGAGCTTCGACGAAGATCTGCTTACCACGCTGGAAGAGAAATTGAAGACACTTTCAAAATCACTGCAGGAGAAAAAATCCGATATCAGAAATGGTATAAGGCATTATGAAGATCTGGCTGAAGAAATCATGATTCTGGGTGACGAGAGTGAGATCAAGATGTTCAAGGTAGATGATCTGAGGATCATCGGAGGCGATGAAAAAGAAAAATATCGCAGACTTGAAAACAAGCTTGCAGAAAACATGACCTTGGCCAACAAGTGCACGACAAAGCTCGAAGGGATTCATGTTCGGGCTGATCTTTGCAGAAAAGAGCTGGTGGCAATGGATGAACTGATGAAAGTCTATGATGAGAACAACGCACAGCTTCATGACCTGCAGGGAGAAATACGTTCACTTCTATCGGAGGGTGTGCCGAAAGAATCACTTGGTCTCTTCCATAGAATCAAAGAACTTGAGAGAGTGATTCAGGATATCGCCACAAGATTAGAGGATGCCAAGAAAAATTATGAAGAATGCGCTAACCAGGATCAGAATCTTACAGGGCAGGAAAGCGCATTGAATCATACGCTTAGTGCATCTTCTGAAACAGCAGAATCGTTGAAAGACCATTTTTTCGAAAGTCTTCTAAAGGCTGATGTGACAAGAGAAGTCTATGAAATGAACAAGCATAAAGTACCTGATACGGATTCAATTGAAGAGGAAATCACCTTATTCTTTAAAGGATATAACGCTGCAAAAGGTGTTTATGAAAATCTTCGTGTATATGGGGAGAAACTCAGCTACAGAGATGTAGAACCATTGAAATTAAAGCTTCAAGCATCTCAGGAAGGATTGAAAGAGAAAAACCAGGATCATAAAGAAAAGGGGATTCTTGTCTATAATCTGAAGCGTTCTCATACAAGACTTGGTGAGATTCATGAAAGCTATCTTGAAAACCAGAAAAGGCTCACAGTCTTCCAGGATCTTTATGATACAGCAAATTTGGGCATGGGATTTGAAACCTTCGTTCAATCCTATTATTTCGAAGGGATTCTCATAAGAGCCAATGAAAGACTCAGGAAGATGTCTGAAGGAAGGTATAAGTTAAAGAGAAGAAATGAGACTGAGAACAGAAGAGAGAAAATCGGACTTGGTCTTGATGTGTTTGATGAGTATACTGGAAGAGAAAGAGATGTGCAGTCCTTATCCGGTGGAGAGAGCTTTAAAGCTTCTTTATCCCTGGCATTAGGCTTGTCAGATTTCATAGAGAGCCACAAGGGCAGCGTGAATCTGGAAACGATATTCATCGATGAAGGATTCGGTTCACTGGACCAGGATTCCCTTGATAATGCATTAGAAAGTCTTATGGAACTGAATGTATCTGGCAGAATCGTAGGAATCATCTCGCATGTGACAGAGCTGAAAGATCGAATACCGGGTAAAATTGAAGTGATATCCATCCCTGGTAAGGGGAGCAGCATAAAAGTGAATGGAGGATTGTAATGCAGATTGTATGTTACAGAAAGTGTGGAACCTGTATGAAAGCAAAGAAGTTTCTTATGGCTCACGATCTGGAATTTGACTATCGTGAAATCACAGAAGATCAGCTCAGTTTTGAAGAGCTGAAAGAAATACACAAGAAGAGTAAACTTGGCATTAAAAGATTGCTGAATACCAGTGGTACAGTGTACAGAGATCTTGAAATGAAGGAAAAGGTCAAAAGTTATTCAGATGACGAGATCCTGAAACTACTTTCAGAAAATCCCATGCTGGTGAAAAGACCAGTCCTGATCAAGGACGATCTGATTCTGGTAGGATTTAACGAAGCAGAATGGAATCAGCTGATTTAGTCAATTATCTATATTGAATCAGGGGGGAACAATATGCCAAAAAACAGCAAAGAAAAGAGTTCATTGTACTGGAAGATAGGAGTGGTATCCATCGTGTTATCGATTATCTTCTTTGTAATCTCAGCACTTCTACCTTAGACTTTAATGGGTAGTATGATATAGAATCCTAGAAAGGACGGAGTAGAGAACAACAGAATCTCTGCTCCGTTTTTTCAAGGTCAGCAGTGGTTAAGCTTAAATAGATAGTGTATGATAAGACTATAAAGATGATAATCAATATGGATCTTATTCAAAAGGAGATGCTAGCATGTTTTATTTGATATTCGGCGGTACAATGCTTCTATTAGGTTTACTTGTCCACAAAGCCAAACTTTATTTTCTTATCTCAGGCTACAATACTTATTCCAGAGAGAAGAAGGAAAATGTGGATATCATCTCAACAGCAAAACTCATAGGTTATTATGGATACAGCAATGCAGCTGTGTCATTTCTGGTGGGAATACTTGGATATGCCGGAATCGAAATAGGCATTATAGTTCCGATTGCTTTTATGATGATTACCACAATCATCCTTCTCTCTAAAATACAAAAGTATGATCGAAATATGTATGATGAGGATGGACAGATGAAGAAAAGCAGTAAGGCTCAGATTTTTCTTGTCATCATCATTTTGGGTGGGACATTTCTTTTTGTCGGAGCCATGATGTTCTCATCCTCTAGAGACACCAGTGTGGCTATAAACGAGAAAGGGATTGAAATTGAAGGGATGTATGGAGCATCTTACGCCTGGTCTTCCATGACAGAACTCACCATGCTGGAAGATCTACCGGAGATTATTATTCGAACAAATGGTTCTGCTATTGGATCGAAGCTCAGAGGTAACTTTAGAATGGAGGAGCTTGGCGCAGTAAAGCTTTTTATGGACGCTGAAGTACCCCCTTATATCTATTTTGAGCATGAAGGAAGAATTGTGATCTTTAATCTTGGTGAAGAGGAGAAAACAGAAGAATTCTATAAAAAAATGGTTGATATGAAACCATAATTATAATGTGTTGATTTACTTGAAGAGAAAGGGGAATGTTGTAATGACAGATATTAAAATGATGAAGCGCTTATCTGATGCTTTCGGTCCGGGGGGATTCGAGGAGGATGTAGTGAAAGTCGTTCAGGATTATACGGAGGGATTTCAACTGTCCATGGATTCAATGAATAATGTATATATCGGTCTGAAAGGGAATACGGGAGACAGGCCAATGATTATGCTCGATGCCCATCTTGATGAGGTGGGATTCATGGTTCAGTCAATCGATCAGAAGGGGCTTCTGAGCATTGTTCCGCTGGGTGGATGGATTACGACCAATATCCCTGCCCACAGCATGATCATTAAAAACAGAAAGAATGAATACATCAAAGGGATTGTTGTATCAAAGCCACCGCATTTCATGACACCAGAAGAAAAAGAAAACAATAAAATCCATATGGAAGAGCTTCGTATTGATGTAGGATGTACCAGCAGGGAAGAAGTGATTGAGCTTTTTGGCATTGAAACAGGAGATCCTGTGGTGCCCGATGTGAGCTTCAGTTTCAATGAAAAGAATGGGGTCATGTCAGGAAAGGGATTCGACAATAGAATAGGATGTCTGGCCGTTGTCGAGACATTGAAAAAACTAAGTGAATATAAGCTGGATTATGATGTTGTCGGCGCATTGGCAGCCCAGGAAGAGGTCGGAACAAGAGGTGCTCAGGTCACGACCCAGGTGGTTAAACCTGATTTTGCAGTCGTTTTTGAAGGTTCTCCGGCGGACGATATGTATTATGATGAATACAATGCCCAGGGGGTACTGAAAAAAGTGGTCCAGATCAGACACATGGATCAGAGCTATGTAAGTCATGCAGGATTTATCCATCTTGCTCAGAAAGTCGGTAAGGAAAAGAAGATTAAGTATCAGAGTGCTGTCAGAAGAGGTGGAGGAACAAATGCCGGAAAGATTCACCTCGGCAATCAATCTGTACCAGTTCTGGTCCTTGGAATTCCTTCGAGATATGTACATACGCATTATTCCTATGCAGCCATTGAAGACATGGATTCAGCCATAGACTTGGCGGTAGAGACAATTCTTGCAATGGACAAGGAAACCATGGATACACTGCTGAAGAAAAACTTCTTATAAGGCGGGAAAGTTACATGATGATTTTTTCTTTTTTCATGACACTGGTGCTGACTTTAACCATGATTGTATTCGGATTGATTTTCCTGAAAAAGCCTCCTAAGAATATCAATTCCCTCTATGGATACAGGACCAGAATGTCCAGCATAAACCAGGAGACTTGGGATTTTGCTCACGAATATTCGGGTGGAGTATGGCTGAGGACCGGGTTTTCCGTATTGGTTGGTTCTATGGTATTTATTTTTCTTTTGAGAAATACGAAGGACTATGAAAAATACGTGATGACTCTGTTCTATTTCCAGATGGGTCTTATGCTGATGGTGATTCCAGTAACAGAAAGAGCCTTGAGAAAGTGTTTTGATAAAGATGGAAATAGACTTTTAAAAGAGACTAGAAACAATCATTGAATTGAATGAAATCAAAAAAAGACTGGCTAACTTCTGTTAGGCAGTCTTTTTCTGTACTAAAGTTTCATATCACCGAATTTTATATAGCCTTTCTTACGCATGATTTCTGAGATGATGAGCGTAAGTACTGCTGGCAGTATGAGATGCATGAGGATGATGAGCAGGATGGTTTCGGTAGAAGAACCCATGACACTCACAGCGTCAAATTGTCCTACAAGGCCAGATGTACCCATTCCTGCACCTAATTTTGATCCTTCCATCTTGAAAACCGCACTGGCGATGGGACCGAGTATTGCCGATGCCAACGTGGGCGGAATCCAGATTCTCGGATTTTTAACAATATTGGAAATCTGGAGCATTGAGGTTCCGATTCCCTGAGAAATGAGACCGCCAAATCCGTTTTCTCGGAAGGAAGCCACCGCGAACCCGACCATCTGTGTGGCACAGCCCACTGTGGAAGCGCCTGCCGCAATTCCAGACAGACCCAAGGATACTGAAAGGGCTGCAGAGCTTATCGGCAGTGTAAGCACCATACCCATGGAAGTGGATACGATGATGCCCATGGGGACCGGTTGAAGTTCCGTTGCGCGGTTGATCAGGCTTCCTAAAAATGTCATGAACGAGGCGATGAATGGTGCAATGTAATATCCTACCAGACCACCTGCAAGAATTGCAGCAAGCGGCAGAAGAACGATTTCTACTTTTGTCTTGCCTTTCAGATACTTTGTCACTTCAGCAGAGACAAGAGATGCGATCAGTGCGCCTACAGGCTCACCGATTTTAGCCACCATAGCACCATCCACAGAGGTGAAGGTGCCAGCGCCGATTGCACCTACTATAACGGATGCGAAAATGCCTAAAGGCGGTGCACCGACGCTATAAGCGACAGCAGCACCTATGGCAGGTCCCATGAGAGACTGAGCCATACTGCCGAAGAGGACCAGAACTTCTATATCTAGAAGGGTTCCCAGCTGTTTAATGATCAGCCCTATAAGAAGGGATGCAAATAATCCCTGGGCCATACCATTTAATACCTTTACAACATAATTTGTGATTTTCTTTCGTTCAGATTGCTTATCCGTTTTCTTATTAACCTTAGTCATGTTTTTACTCCTCATAAGCTATTCTTGTCTAAGAATTCTTGGCGCCTCCGGATCCACATATAAGGTTTTGTTTGTTGCGTATATCACCATACCAGGTTTTGCACCATTGGGTTTTTTAACATGTTTCACCAGGGTATAGTCAACAGGGACCTTGGTGGATTTAGAGGCTTTGCTGAAATAAGCAGCAAGATTTGCCGCCTCTAGTAAAGTTTCGTCATTAAAATGATCACTTCTTATTATTACATGGGAACCTGGAATATCCTTGGTATGGAGCCATGTGTCATGTCTATTGGCAAATTTTGTTGTGAGGAAATCGTTCTGGGTATTGTTTTTACCCACATAGATATCGATACCTTCACTTGATTTGAAGTGCAGAGGTTTTGAAACCTTGTCCTTTTTTTTGCCTGGTTTTTTGAATCGTAAGTATCCTGCAACCATCAGCTCTTTTCGGATGTCCTGGATTTCATTTTCATTCTCCAGGTTTTCAAGCGACAGCAGAATGGATGTAAGATAGTTTTCCTCTTCCAGAGCAAGGATTTTCTGTCCTTTGGCCATGACCTCTGCTCGTTTTTTCTTGTTGTATTTGTTGTAATACAGTTCAATATTCTGACTTATGGTTTTAGAAGGATTGAGTCTTATTTCGATTTCTTCGTCTGTATAGTAGTTTAGTAGTGTTGCCTTCTCCATACCATCTTTCAAAGCATACACATTTGCTGAGAGGATTTCCCCTCTTAGCTTAAACTTCTCTTTATCCATAGAATCTTCTATGGATTTATCCAGCACCTCAATCTTCTTTCTGACTCTTTGCAGATTATTGTTTATAATCTTCTGCAGGTCAGAGGTCTTTGATTTCATTCGATCTCTATCATCTTTTTCATGAACAAAGGTTTCCAGAGCCAGGGATGGTGAATCGAATTCCAGATACGTTTCCTTAAAGGGGTAACTGGTCACGTCTTCAAAACCTTTCTCAGTTTTAAGAATATAGAACTTTTCACTTTCAGCAAGTTTCTGTAAAATGTCTCTTGAAAAAGCGAGCGGATCTTCTTCCTTATAGATGCTGTAGATAAAATGGGAAGTCCTTTTGGACACCCCTGCAAATACATTACTGAAGAAATCTTCATTCAAATCTTTTAGCGCAAAAGCCTGATGAAATTCATCATCAGAAAAGTGAAGCGGATCAAGCTTATTACTTTCCGGCGGAGCGATATAAGATTTTCCTGGAAGCAGAGAACGATAGGAGTTTTTCAATGAGGAGACGTGCTTGATGCAGTCCACTATGGTTCCTTCCTGGTCCCTGACAAGGATGATGTTGGAATGTTTTCCCATCATTTCGATGGACAAAGTAAATGCCTGGTCGTAACCGAACTCATCAGAACCTACAAACTTGAGGTTTATGAGCCTGTCACCATCTACCTGGTTGATCTCGATTAGTTTTGATCCTACGAGATGTTTCCTTAATACCATGAGAAACAAAGGAGCTTGCATGGGGTTTTCTTTTGGAAGATCTGTGTAGTGTAGTCTG
>DATIRH010000320.1:0-1729 GCA_035469845.1 Proteiniclasticum sp.
ACAATAGAATCAAGAGAAAATATCACATAAGAAAGATTATGTAATGTAAAAATAGAGCGGATCAGGAGGATAAAGATGGAAAAAACAGAGAATAAAAAAACATGCAGCGCACACGGTGAGCTGACTCATGACCATTGCATCTCCCTGGTCCCGATATTCAATCATCTCACTGAAGAGCAGATGGTGGAAATTTCAGCATTGACCCATGCCGTGAAATTCAAAAAGGGTGAAACCATCTATAGAGCACAGGAACCTTCCAATGCACTCTATATTCTAAGTAAAGGAAAGGTGAAAATCTATAGAATGTCAGAAGCTGGAAAAGACCAGATTCAAAGAATCCTGACACCCGGAGAATTCACAGGAGAACTGGCACTATTTAGTGAAGGAGTTCATGAGTCCTATGCAGAAGCACTTGAAGATGTAGAAATCTGTATGGTAAAACAGGAAGACATGTCAGAACTTCTTCTGAAATATCCGAGCATTGCCATGAAGGTCCTTTCTGAGTTTTCGAAAAGACTGGAAACCTCAGAAAAGCAGGCGACAAGATTTGCCACAGAAAAAGTGGAAACGAGACTTGCCATGTATATAGCAGAAACTCTGGACCGATATGGAGAACATGAGATTGTAAAGATTCCTATGAAGAAGAAGGATCTTGCATCCTATCTTGGTACAACACCAGAAACGCTTAGCAGAAAACTTCTGGAACTGGAAGAAGCCAAGATCATACAGCAGATGCCAGGAAACAAAATCAGGGTGCTGGACCTGGATGAACTTCTTCTTGTGTAGCATTAACGATTATAGAATAGTAATATAGCATACAAAATAGTAGAGCCATCTGAAGGGATTTATTTTCCCGAAGGATGGCTCTTTCTTATGTTTCAGATGCTATGTAAAAGATAGGAAAATGAGAAAATATATTCTTATAAGTAATCAGAAGTTATGAATATTTTGGAATAAAAGATTGTGAATTTAGTTGTTTAGAAATTCTGAATTAAGGTTTATCAAGGATTCTCCGTTTATTTGTGAAGTTTCCCAATCTTTATAAGTCTTACAAACGGGAAATGTACAATGAAAATTGTTGAAAAAGGAGATTTATATGAAAAGAAAAATTTTAGTTACTACGGCTGCATTACTTATAACCTTCAATATTACAGTTTACGCAAGCACAACAGATAAATTCAAAAGCCAGATTAAAGAAAATCAGGAGACAATCCAGAATCTAGAAGAAGCGAGAGAAGAATTATCCAATGACAAAAAGCAGATTCTAGCTGAGTTAAAAGAAATCATGGAGAAATCTGCTGCAGTCACTAAAGAAACAGATGATTTGGAAGCAGTGATAAAGCAAACCGAATCAGAGATTATTGCAAGAGAAACTTCAATAAATGAAGCGAATTCAAAAATTACGCTGCTTGAAGCTGATATAGCAAAGAGTATAGCTGAAATAATAAAAAGTGAAGATGAACTTGCTGATAAAAATGCAATCTTGGATGCCAGAGTAAGATCAGCATATAAGAATGACTCGGTTGGAAGTGTCATATTCACATTACTGGAATCAGAAAGTATTATTGATTTTACAGATAGATTGTCGATGATTAATAGAATTGTCGACCTGGATAAAGAAATCATAGAAGAGATTGAAGTAATAAAAGAAGAGATGAATAGAAAAAAAGCAGCACTTGAAGTGAACAAGATTGATTTAGTAAACACCAAGGAAGCAATTGAAAAAGAC
>DATIRH010000321.1:0-6802 GCA_035469845.1 Proteiniclasticum sp.
GCCATTCAGGCCGCTTAATAGATCCTCATTCTGATCCTTCCAGTTGTCTACCAGAAGCTCATCGCTGCCTAGTCTCTCTGTTATGGATGTATCCACAGCATCGGCTGCGAACACATCTGTGACCTGCATATCGATACTGGTTACACGGTTATCGTAGGAAAACATGTCCTGGGCCGTTTCAAGGGTGGTGATGGTCCAGGAGCTGTTCAAGGAGGAAACGCCAAGATTGAAGATGCCTGTGACCGTGAAAGTCTGAGTGTCTCCAAAGTTTGCCACCACATCAATTTCGTCACCGATATCGATGCCTGATTCGTTCTTGAGATCGATGCCGATGAGGACTTCGTACTCGTTTACCGGAACATTTCCTTCTACGACACTTTCTTTGATGTTATAGAGAGCGTCAGATTCTTCGATGTTGAATCCTCTGACGAGGATGCTATACGTATTATCTTCGTGGTTGATCAGTGCGGGTCCGTCTGCAGCAACAGACAGATTGATGACTTCTTCTTCATTGTCCTTTATGGAACTGAGAACTTCATCATATCCTTCTATGAGCTTGTCTTCATTGGTTGCTGTAATACTCACCTGAGGCTGATTGCCGATGGTGGTGTCCACAAGAGACTTCTGAAGCCCTTGGATCAGGGAACCGATGAAAATCTGAACGGACACACCGATGGCGATGCCAAGGGCTATGAGGACAGTCTGTCCTTTACTGGATTTCAAAAATCTTAATGCGATTTTAAAAGGTAGTTTCATCTGTATGTCCTCCTGCCAGCGAAATGATGTCATCAAAGGTTGTCAGGTAATAATCTGCCTTCAGAATCTCCACTTTTTCGCCAAGCTTTGAAATGGCATTACCGCCAACAATGATTTTCACGTTTTTATCTTCTTCTCTGATTCTTGCGATGGTATTTCTTGTAGAAATCAGATGATAGGGATTGGATATGCTGATTGCGATATAATCCAGTTTCTGTGTTTTAAGTCCTGAAATGAAAACTTCTTTAGGTGTATTGCTGCCAACATAGATGGCATCATAACCAAGCATGACAAAATAATCCGTGATCATCCTGGCGCCTAATTCATGGTGTTCATCAATGGGACAGATGACGGCAATCTTTTTTTCGCTTCTGACGCCATATTTTTCGTTGCGATCTCTGATCACATAGGAATAGGAGTTTTCAATGATGGTTCTGATGATGGATGTTCTAATGTGTTCTTTCCATATATCAACCTGCTCATCTCCTGTACTCTCCATGGAATTTATGGAAGGAGTCAGGATCTGTTCATAAACTTCAATGACACTGAGTTTTCTGTTTTCAAGGATTTCTCTGATGAATTTCAGGGATTCTTCTCTGTTTTCGGTTTCAATGATTTCATTGAATTCCATCAAGTATTTGTTCATGACACACCTCGTTTGTAATAATTGTTATCCGATATGTTCATAATATAACACGTAATGAAATATTGCAATCAATTCAATTGTATAAGTTGCCAGTTATCACAAAACGTGATTTAATGTGATTAAGAACAATATAAATAGATGAATATCACGTAACGAGTGTTGAAATACAGAGTACAATGGAAGGAGGAAAATGCTCATAATCACTGAGCATGAATGAATATGAACAATGAATTTACCATAAGGATCAAAGAACTACGAAAAAACAATGGTCTGACGCAGAAAGACGCGGCTAAACTTCTTGGCATCGGTCAGACTACCATAGCCAATTATGAAAATGGAACCAGAGTTCCGGATCTGATGAAAGTATCGGAGATTGCAGATCTTTATAAAGTCTCTGTGGACTTTCTTCTGGGACGTGAAGGCTATGCGCTTAAGGTTCAGGAAAAGAAGCCAGAAGAAGAAAAACCGGACTATACATTTGAGCAGTATATGAAAAGCCTTCTGGATGGAGACAAGAAAACAGTGAGAAAAATCCTCCTGTCCTTCCTTAAAAAAGGAGTTCCTTCCAGAGTGATTTATGAAGACTACATCAGGCGTTCTCTGACTGAAGTGGGAAAACTATGGGAAAAGGGAGAGCTTCCTATATGGAAAGAGCATTTCATTTCAGAAATCTCTCTCGAGAATATGGCCATGATCAAAAGACGAAAATATAAGGAAAATGAAGACAGAAAACCGATTCTTCTGCTGACACCGGGGGCAGAGCAGCACAATATCGGACTGAAGATGATCGGTGACATGCTGGAATCCAATGGACACAACATCATTTATCTTGGTAACCTGATTCCAACAGACAACATCATACAGGCCATCGAGGAGAAAAGACCCTATGCCATTGTTTTTTCCGTGACTGTGGCTTATCATATCGACTCTGCGAAAAATCTCATCGATATTCTTAAGCAGAAATTTGGTACGAAAACCCCGACGATCCTCATTGGAGGAAGTGCATTCGAACATTTGGAAAATGTGGAGATCATCACCGGGGCAGACAAATTCTGCAAAGATTTCGAGGAAATTGAAAAGAACCTGAGAAGAATATAGGAAGTGAAGAAGCAGATGTGGTATCATAGACCCGCACTGCTTCTTTTTGATGGAGTGGAATCACTGTAACAGATGAAAAAATACATATAGCTATATTGTTGAAAGTATGTACAACATATTATAAAATAAATAACAAAGTGAGGTGACCTATTTGAACTACGATACCAATACCATTATCTTCGCCTTCATGCTGACTGTATTTGCAGGTCTGGCTACAGGGGTCGGAAGCCTCATGGCTTTCTACACGAAGAAAACCAACAAGAAATTCCTGTCCGCAGCATTGGGGTTTTCAGCAGGTGTCATGATCTATGTGTCTCTTGTAGAAATCTTTGTAAAGGCAAGATCTTCTCTGGAAGCAGCCCATGGAGAAAGCCTGGGATATCTTTATGCGACCTTGTCCTTTTTCGGTGGTATTCTCATCATTGCGATTATTGATAAGCTTGTTCCCAAGGCGAAAAATCCACATGAGCTGAAAGATCCCTCTGAGATGGAAGCTCTGCCTCAGCATGAGAAGGATGCCCACGAGTCCAATCAGCTCCTTCGTATGGGTATGTTTTCAG
Source organism: Proteiniclasticum sp. (assembly GCA_035469845.1). Lineage (GTDB taxonomy): Bacteria > Bacillota > Clostridia > Clostridiales > Clostridiaceae > Proteiniclasticum. The sequence goes on from DATIRH010000321.1 coordinate 3,061, forward strand.
CCCTGGCCATCGCGATCCATAACTTTCCGGAAGGACTGGCCACATTCATTGCGGCTCTTGAGGACCCTACATTGGGTGTGAGCATTGCAGTGGCGATTGCTATCCATAATATCCCGGAAGGGATCGCGGTCTCAGTTCCGATTTTTTATGCCACAGGAAGCAGAAGAAAAGCCTTCAAGTATTCATTCTTGTCAGGCCTTTCAGAACCTGTCGGCGCCATCCTCGGTTATTTCCTTTTAAGGAGTTTCCTCAGCGAGTCCATGTTCGGTATTGTCTTCGGCATTGTTGCAGGAATCATGGTCTATATTTCTCTGGATGAGCTGCTGCCCACGGCAGAAAAATACGGTGAACATCATATCGCCATCTATGGACTGATTTCAGGGATGATGGTCATGGCTGCGAGCCTTGTGCTGATCAGCTGATGAAAAAAGGCCATCTGATTAAACAGGATCATGCAATAAAAAAATACAATCAGAAAAGACTGCTTTTGAAGAAAATGAATCTTCAAAAGCAGTCTTCTGTTTTTCTGGTCGGAGTGACAAGACTTGAACTTGCGACCTCTTGACCCCCAGTCAAGCACGCTACCATCTGCGCTACACCCCGACGAACAAATTAATTATAGCGCATGCACAGGCAACATTCAAGGAGTTCGTTATGAACTGACGAGGGCTAGAAGAGGGAATCAATGACAATGTTTAAAGTATCTTTCTATAATCTTAATTAAAGTAGATTGAAAGCATTGTATAATAAAGTAAACCATAGTGTAGTCGAAAGGAGATGGATTGTATGCTGGAAGCGAAGGATGCCTATTGCACAAACTGCGAGAAAATCACTTACTTCATTCGTGTTGAAGAAGGATATGAATGCCAGAACTGTAAAGGGATCAATACCATGCGGGGATTGAAAGATATCAATGAAGATCCATCAATGAAGGCAGACACTGTGGTGGATTTATATCGACCAGATGAACTTGAATAGAAAAGGCTTTATCGGGCAAGGCTTTAAAGCCTTGCCTTTTTCATTGAAATCAAAGAAAAAAGAGGGTAAACTAAGAGAGTACATTATTATGGAATGATTATGCCCACGAAGGAGCAGTCATGATTCTTGACAGAGTGAAGGAGTATATCCTAAACAAGAACCTAATTAACGAAAACGAAAAGATTCTCATTGCTTTTTCTGGAGGCGCAGATTCATTGGCGCTTCTTCTGATGCTTCATGCGCTGAAAGAGGAACTTCACATCGAACTTGGCGCCTGTCATGTGAACCATATGCTTAGAGGAAAGGATGCGGAGGAAGATGAAATTTTCTGCAGCGAAGTCGCGAGGAAGCTCTCCATTCCGTTTTACAGCATGAAGAAAGATGTCAGAGGCTATGCAAAAAAGAAGGGATTGTCTGTCGAAGTGGCAGGTAGAGAACTGCGATATGCATTTTTTAAGGATATTATGGTAAACCATAGATATGAAAAGTGTGCCACAGCGCATCATCTGGATGACCAGGTGGAAACGGTGCTTCTTAACCTCATGCGGGGAAGCGGCCTCAACGGGCTTACCGGAATGTCTCCAAAAAGAGAGGAGTATATCAAGCCGATTCTTTTCCTTAAGAAAGAAGAACTGCTTGCCTATCTCAAGGAACAAAGTATGGAGCCGAGGGAAGATGATTCCAACATGGAAAGCATCTATCAGCGTAATAAGGTGAGAAATAAGCTTATTCCTTACATCAGAGAGAATTTCAATGAGGATTTTCCGGAGACGATCTGGAGAATGACAGATCTTTTAAGGGAAGACCTGGATTTTATCCATGAGCAAGTGGGAAAAGTGAAAAGTGAATATGTGGAAAATAGAAAGGACAATCGGATTGTCATCAGAAAAGAAGCTTTTCATCAGCATAAGGCAGTGGTATCAAGACTGCTTTTTGATGCCATCGAATCAGTGAAAGGAAATATCACCGACATCGAAGAAGTGCATATCCGAGACATGATTGCGCTTCAGAAAAATGAAACGGGCAAAAGCATTGATATCAAGGACGCAGTGGTGGCAAGAAACGATTATGGGAATCTCATCATCGAAAGAAAGAAAACAGATACAGAAAGGGAAGAAAATATGCTTCATGAGGAATTGAAAATTCCAGGAACTTACGTAGTGGATGGGAAGACCATCAGATTCAGATATGTGGAAAGAGACGAGATTGTAAAAGACAAGAAGCTGAGATTTTTTAACGGAGATGTCATTGAAGAAACAGTCATCGTGAGAAACCGGCAGGAGGGAGATCGGATGAGACCCTTCGGCATGAAAGGCTATAGAAAGCTGAAGAACATCCTTATTGATAAGAAGATCAGTCGAGAAGACCGCGATAAGCTTCTGGTTTTTCAGAATCGAAACGAGATCTTCTACATCGGATCCATGATCATCAGTGATGATTATAAAGTGAAAGACAATACAGTGAAAATTCTTGAAATCGGCATCTTCGAGGAGGAAGTAAATTGATTGAAAATGATGTAAAAGAGATACTGATCAGTCGGGAAGAGCTTGCAGAAAAATGCAGAGAGCTTGGCAAGACAATCAGCGAAGACTATAAAGGCAAAGATCTGGTACTGGTAGGCATCCTCAAGGGATCTGTGGTATTCATGACAGATCTCATGAAAGAAATCACCATACCCTGCAATATCGAATTCATGGAAGTGTCCAGTTATGGTTCAGGGGCTGTGAGCTCTGGCGTTGTTAAAATAACAAAGGATCTGGATATGGATATCACTGGAAAGCACATCCTCATCGTGGAAGATATTATCGATACTGGACTTACATTGAGCTATCTTGTGGAATACCTGAAAACAAGAAGAGCTGCTGGAATAGACATCGTCTGTCTTCTGGATAAGAAAGAGAGAAGAACCAAAGATATTCCTGTGACCTATGTAGGTTACGAAGTTCCGGATGAATTCATCATCGGATACGGGATTGATTATGCTGAAAAATACAGAAATTTACCCTATGTCGCATCGTTGAAGGAAGAAATATATAAAAAATAATGTGAATTTCCTTTATTCTTTCAGGATTTACCTGTAGAATAAATAGTATACAATTTAATTTTGAAGAGTATTCTTCAGAATGTGCAAAAGAAAGGAGCGGGCAAATTAGTAATTGCCTGATGAGCGTATGAATACAAATCGTAAAGTACCCAATATGTTCAGCTTTGTTGCGGTGATCATGCTGTTTTTCATCGCCATGTTGTTGTTCAACAATGTGGATAATCAGCTGAATTCCATTTCGTTTAATGAATTCACCACTGAGTACAAAGCAGACAATATAAAAGAAATCAATATTTCAAGTGACGGTATGACCATAAAAGGAATCAAATCTGATGGAACAACCTTCACAACAGTGGCAGCACCTGAAAGACTGGCCCAGTTTTTAAATGACGAAGGGAATGAGGTAGTCATCGAAAGATATTCTCCTCGCTCCACCTTCTCCATCTGGACCTTACTGACCCCTGTGCTTCTACTCGCTGGTGTAGCCATGTTCCTGATTTTCATGAACAAGCAGAATCAGAGTATGGGCAACAGCAACAAGAGTGCCATGAATTTCGGAAAGAGCCGGGCGAAAATGGCAAATCCGGACAATAAATCTGTGACATTCAAAGATGTTGCTGGTGCAGAAGAAGAAAAATACGAACTGGAAGAAATAGTTGAATTCCTGAAGAATCCGAAGAAATACCTGGACCTTGGTGCAAGAATTCCAAAAGGAATCCT
>DATIRH010000322.1:0-2121 GCA_035469845.1 Proteiniclasticum sp.
ACATTGACTGATGTAGGTAAGGTGGATTAGTAATCTTTAAAGAGCGCTGAAGCGATTCAGCACTCTTTTTTATTTTCACTGATCTATAGATGAATTGAAACAGATTCAGCTTAAGATGCTTCAGTAATTAGGATAGTTCAACACAATCTGAAAAATAATAATGCCTCATTTTAACAATCTGTCCAAAGGAGTCTTATGAATCTTCTTGTATGTATCCACGGAAAGTATTGTTATCTTTTCTGTCAATTTAAATTGTATGCTATGGCAATTTACAAAATTTAAATTATGAGGTATACTTGAAACCATTAAAAAATGGAGAAGTGAAAAATGAGTGAAAATAAATATAGAGTCCTGCTTTACTATAAATTTGCATCTATATCAGATCCTGAAACCTATGCAGCCGAGCATAAAGCCTTCTGCAAGACCCTCAAACTGAAAGGACGAATCCTTGTAGCAGAAGAAGGTATAAACGGCACCCTTTGTGGAACCCTTGAAGAAACAGAGGCTTATATGGAACATATGCGAAAAGACTCCCGTTTCTCAGATATGGTCTTCAAGATTCATGAAGAAGAAAAAAACGCATTCAGAAAGCTGTATGTGAAGTCCAAAAGCAGCATCATCACCTTGAACGAAGAAGACGATGTGAACCCGAATAATCTGGTGGGCACCTATCTCAAACCCACCGAGTGGTATGAGATGCTTCAGAAGGAAGATGTGATCATCCTGGATGGCAGAAACGGATACGAATATGACATCGGCCACTTCAGAGGAGCCATCAGGCCAGACATCACAAACTTCAAGGAATTCCCGAAGTGGATTGAAGAAAATCTTTCCGAATATAAAGATAAGAAAGTCATTGCCTACTGCACCGGAGGCATAAGGTGCGAAAAACTCACTGGTGTACTCCTGAATCAGGGCTTCAAGGATGTCTATCATCTTGAAGGAGGCATTGTGACCTACGGTCAGGACGAAGAAACCAGAGGCAGACTCTGGGACGGAAAATGTTATGTCTTCGATGACCGCATCTCCGTAGGAATCAATCAGGAAGAAGAGACCATCGTTTCCCGATGTGTGCACTGCGAAAACCCTACAGACCGCTACATCAACTGCACCAATGATGATTGTCACCTGCAGCATATTTCCTGTGAATCCTGTGAACTGGAAAAAGAAGGATTCTGCAGCAGCACCTGCAGAGACTATGTCCTGAAGAACCCTTCCCGAGATGCAAGAGTTCGGTTAAAGGAAAAGGCAAAGCTTTATGAGGTTTATGGTCAACATCACCGAAAAGCGAAGGAAACCTTCGCAAAACTGGATGGTGAAAATTTTTCTACTGAATAATGTAAAAAAGACAAAAAAAGATTCTATCCGCGAAAATCATGTGTGATTTTCCAGATAGAATCTTTTCTGTTTTCACGTAATCAGTTGCGTTTAACCGCATTCAGGATGGTCACTGCATCAAAATCCAGAGATTCTTCTGCTTCTACAGCCTGTTTCCCGTAAAGGGACACGGTCTTCTGATCGGTAAACTTGATATTGATCTTATAAATATCCTTTATGGCTTCATAATCTCTGTAGTTCAGAATACTGTGTGTCACTCTGGTCGTTTCATACACCATGAGCTTCTCAAAATCTTCGTAAGGACTCGGATCCTCTCCTAGATTGATTTCAACATTGATTTCGTTCCCTTTGACACCTGCTTCGACAAGGGATTTTCCTTCATTGTAAAACGCTTCCAGAACTGGTATCAACTCTTCCATATAGGAAATCAGTCCCTCATTGTCCGCGGCAGACTCCTGTGCTGGGTCTATGTATTCTGATACGTCAGGCGCCTTGCCCAATAGAGCGCAGCCAGAGACCGTAACTGCAAGTCCTGCTATGATGGTTGTCATAAATAGCTTTTTTATTTTTCTCAAACGCTTCACCTCAAAATTTATTCCTACTGATATTCTATTTCAATCCAGCAGTGCACCCATTACAAAACAAAAACAAAAACAGATTATTTCAGATTAAAGTAGACTTCAAGTGCTTTTGTCAGGTATAGATGGTCTTTCACACCGCCAAGTTCTCTCGCTGAGTGCATACCCAGAAGTGGATTCCCGATGTCGAGGGTTCTGATTGGAA
>DATIRH010000323.1:0-7671 GCA_035469845.1 Proteiniclasticum sp.
AATATGAGATTTCAAGTAACCAGTTAAGTGAAGTCATTTATAAGGAAATGGAAGATTCATTTGAGATGGTACCAATAGAAGAAGCAGTAGTTGGGGATGATCTGGCTAAGTTAAGTGACAATGCGGCGAAGTTTGAAAATGGAGAATACGGATACTTGCATGCATATGACTGGACATTAGGAACCTTATCTTATGTAAGAAGCGACATGATGTATGCTCTGTTCGCGGAATAGGAATATGAAAAAGTCAGTAGACGAGATCAGTTATTGAAACCAGCAATAAATATATAGAAGACCTAAAAAAAAAGCATGAATCACTGGAGTATTTCCAGGAATTCGTGCTTTCATTTTTAGATACATAAAACATATAGACCAGAGTGGTGCTCAGTCAGTTGCATATCATGAAACGCGCTTATTGCAATGGTTTACAAGGATTGCAGGTCTTTGCTTAATTATTACCTTAGGATGAAGATTATTGACAAAGTATTAATAAAGAGATAATATTAGTATCAATATAAGGTGTATTATACGATAGTCTTAATGATTCAAGAATCCGAGGGGAGGAGTTTGCTGTGCTTCGATATGTAGTTAAACGTGTAGGTCTGGCAGCACTGACTGTGCTGATTATTACAGCCATCACATTTTTTACCATGAATGCAATCCCAGGAGGTCCATTTGATAGGGAGAAAGCCCCAAGTCCTGCTGTAAAAGCAGCACTGGAGTCACGCTTCAATCTGGATAAATCAGTACCTGAGCAATACGTACTATATTTAGGAAATATTTTAGAAGGCGACTTTGGTATTTCACTAAAGACAGGTAGAGATATCATGCTCACTATTTCAGAATCTTTTTCAATCTCTGCGAAACTTGGAGGTATGGCTGTGGTCGTTGCCCTGTTTTTTGGGATTGTTCTCGGAAGTTTAGCAGCACTGACAAGAAATAAACTGCCAGATCGAATCATTATTTTCTTTTCTACACTCTCGACTGCGGTGCCGAGTTTTGTGCTTGCAACACTGCTCCTTTTGGTGTTTTCCATCCAACTCGGATGGATTCAGGTGTGGAGTGCAAGCTCCACAAATTACATTCTTCCTGTGATTTCGCTTTCTCTTTATCCAATGGCCTACATCACAAGGCTCACAAAGAGCAGTATGCTTGATGCTCTAGGTCAGGATTACATACGAACCGCGAAAGCAAAAGGTGTTGCAGGATGGAAAATCATCTTCAAGCATGCTCTAAGAAATGCTATGATTCCAATCATCACCTATGTGGGACCTATGACGGCCTATATTTTAACAGGAAGTCTTGTTGTAGAGACTGTCTTCACCATCGGCGGACTAGGATCCAAATTTGTAAGTGGAATCACCAATAGAGATTATCCCATGATAATGGCAACAACTATATTTTTAGCTACGCTCATGGTTATGGCCAATCTTATAAGTGATTTGGTCTATAAACTTGTGGATCCAAGAATCAGTTTTGACTAGAAAGGGGGAGAAAAATATGCAGAACACAGAAAATCAACCAATAAAGAAACCGTTCAGCATGCAGCTTGATCCCAACATGTTTGAACTGGCTACAGAAGAAGAAAAACTACAACAGGAAGTCATGGGTGAATCCACTACGTTTCTTAGAGATGGCATGAAAAAGCTTCTTAAGAATCCATTGGCGGTGTTCAGTCTTATCGTTCTGGCTATAATACTCACAACCATTGTGGTGGCTCCCTTTGTGGTTCCATATAAATATTCAGATATCATCTCAGTGAATGGAGCAAGAGACCGTGGTGCAAAAAATCTGGGACCTTTTGAGTATTCAGAACTTGAACAGGAATTCATAGACAGCGGAGGAGAAGTTTTCCCCCATGTTTTTGGAACTGATGCACTGTCCAGAGACTATTTCATTCGTGTGGTATATGGGACAAGAGTTTCCCTGGGAGTAGGACTTTTTGCCAGTCTTATCGTTCTTGTTATCGGACTCTTATATGGAAGCATCTCTGGTTATGTAGGAGGTCGGACAGACCTCATCATGATGAGAATTGTAGACATAATCTATTCTCTGCCAGACATGCTTATCATCATCTTGCTGTCCGTGGTTCTTGACCAGGTGCTTTCCAATTTGGGAGGTGGCCTGGTGGATAAACTGGGCAGTAATATGATCAGTATCTTCATAGTTTTTGGTTTACTATACTGGGTCGGGATGGCGAGGCTTGTCAGAGGACAGATTCTTTCCATCAAGAAGAATGATTATGTGCTGGCTGCGAAGGCTGTTGGTGCGAAGGCACCTAGAATCATCCTGAAACATATCCTTCCAAACAGTATCAGCGTCATCATCATATCCACAGCGCTCCAGATTCCTGCGGCGATTTTCACCGAAAGCTTTTTGAGCTTCGTCGGATTAGGTGTTCAGGCTCCTATGCCGTCATTAGGCAGTCTTGCAAATGCTGCTCGTGAGGGACTTCAGAGTTATCCCTATAAGCTGCTGTTTCCAGCTGCTATTATCAGTCTGATCGTACTCTCCCTAAATCTTTTGGGAGATGGCATGAGAGATGCTTTCGATCCAAAATTAAGGAAGTGATTCTATGAGTGAATATTTACTGCAGGTCAAGAATCTACATACATCCTTTTTTACAGATGCCGGTGAAGTCCAGGCGGTGAATGGAGTCTCTTTCAACCTTGAGAAAGGAAAGATTCTAGGAATCGTTGGGGAATCAGGCTCTGGGAAAAGTGTTACAGCGTACTCAATCATGAATATTCTGTCAGATCCAGGCAAGGTGACAGAAGGAGAAATATTTTACAATGGAAATGATGTACTGAAATACAGTAAAAAGCAGATCCATAATTTCAGAGGGAAAAATGTCAGTATCATTTTTCAGGATCCTATGACCAGCCTCAATCCGGTTTTTACCATCGGAAATCAGCTGGAGGAAGCGATTCTTCTGCATACAGAGCGAAATAAAAAAGAAGCCAGAGAGCATGCAGTGAAAATGCTGGAACTTGTTGGAGTGAACGAACCTCGAAAGAGAGTGAAGCAGTATCCCTTTGAACTATCAGGCGGTATGCGTCAGAGAGTGATGATTGCCATGGCGCTAGCCTGTGAGCCGGACATTCTTATTGCAGACGAGCCGACTACGGCACTGGATGTGACCATCCAGGCGCAGATTCTGGAATTGATGCAGGAACTGCAGGGAAGACTTGGGATGGCGATTATACTTGTTACTCATGATCTAGGTGTTATAGCAGAGATGTGTGATGAGATTATTGTGCTCTATGGTGGACGTGTATGTGAGCGTGGAACAACTGATGATATTTTTTATAGTCCATCCCACGAATATACCAAAGGGCTTTTAAACTCCATTCCTAGTATCACGCGAATAAAGGAGAGGCTAAAGCCCATTGCGGGCACTCCAATCAATATTCTTAACATGCCCCTTGGGTGTGCTTTTGCAAGCAGATGTGACAGTGCTATGAAAGTATGCCTGACAGTGGTACCTGAAGAACTTACACTCAGTGATACACATAAGGCCGCCTGCTGGCTTAACGTAAAGAAGATGGCAGAAGAGAGCCGGAAGGAGGAGGACAATGGCAGCGGAATTCCTGGTTGAAGTCCAAAATCTGAAACAGTACTTTCCTATAAGAATGGGTATATTCAAAACAGTATCACTAAAAGCAGTGGATGACGTATCATTTAAGATCAGACCGGGAGAAACCCTTGGCCTTGTGGGCGAAAGCGGCTGCGGAAAGACCACAGTGGGCAGATCGATCATAAGGTTATATGAACCTACTGATGGAACCGTTCTTTTTGATGGTGAACTCGTTACAGGTGAGAATATCCAGTCCATGAGAAGAAATATGCAGATGGTCTTTCAGGACCCCTATTCTTCGCTAAATCCAAGAATGACAGTGGAGGACATCATTGGAGAACCCTTTGATGTACATAAGCTTTGTAAGACCAAAAAGGAAAGAAGAGAAAGAATAATTGCGCTCATGGAGCTGGTTGGTCTTAATGCAGAACATGCTGCAAGATATGCCCATGAATTTTCCGGGGGACAAAGACAAAGAATCGGAATTGCTAGAGCCCTGGCTGTGGATCCGAAATTCATCGTTTGTGATGAACCGGTATCAGCTCTTGATGTTTCAATCCAGGCTCAAGTGCTAAATATGTTTGAAGACCTTCAGAAAAAACTGGGGGTAGCGTATCTCTTTATAGCCCATGACCTTTTAGTCGTCCATCATCTTGCAGATCGAATTGCTGTCATGTATCTTGGGAAGATCGTGGAGATTGCAGAAGCTGATGAAATTAATGATCATCCAATACATCCTTATACGCTTTCTCTTTTTTCAGCGGTTCCTATTCCGGATCCAAAGATCAGTAGAACAAAAAAGAGAATTATACTCGAGGGGGATGTACCAAGTCCTCTTAACATGCCAAGTGGATGTTCCTTCAGAACCAGATGTCGCTACGCCACAGAAGAATGTGCGGCAAAAATTCCGCCACTGACCGATCGTGGGAATGGACATTTTGTAGCTTGCTGGAACAAATAACAATTGATTCATATTTCGATTCTCACATTTTCTGTCGGAAGTGGAATAATCATCACTCCACAGAAGATGCCTGAATATAAGATGATACCAACAACGTTAAAAGGAGGAAATTACTATGAAAAAGCTCATTGCACTGTTACTTGCTGCATTCATGTCCATGTCGGTGCTCGCTGCCTGCAGTAATGAAGAAACACCAGAAGAGCCTACAGAGACTCCAGCAGAAGAACCTGGAGAAGAGGAACCTGGAGAAGAGGAACCTGGAGAAGCAAGTCCACTTCCAGAGTGGGATGCTTATGATGCCCTGATCAAGGACATCAAATCCAGTACAGACTTTGCTGCTCGTGAAGCGCTGATGCATGAAGCAGAAGACATGCTCATGGAGACATTTGCGCTTGTTCCTATCTATTATTACAATGACATTTATCTACAGAAACCTGAAGTGGAAGGAATTTATTCCAATCCATACGGAACCAAGTATTTTATGTATGCAACTGCACCAGACAATATACTGAAGCTGCAGCTTGCCAGTGAACCTGACAAACTTGACCCTGCACTGAACTCTACTGTAGATGGTGCTACTCTTGCAGCCAATACCTTTGTGGGTCTTTTCACCTATGATGAAAATGGAGAATTGATTCCAGCGCTGGCAGAGAGCTATACAGAATCAGAAGACGGACTTACATATGAGTTCACATTAAAAGATGGACTCAAGTGGAGTGATGGATCTGAGCTCAATGCTAAGGATTTTGAATATGCATGGAAACGTGCTGCAAATCCTGACACTGTTGCAGATTCCAGGTATATGTTCAATGCGATAGCTGGGTATGATGACAATGAACTGCAAGTGACTGCTTCTGAAGATGGGAAAATGCTTACAGTAGTGCTTGCTGCACCAACAGCATACTTCCTGGATCTAGTTGCATTCCCAACCTATCTGCCGCTGAAGCAGGCAGAAGTGGAATCAGCTGCTGATTTTGCTACAAATCCTGGCGCATGGGCACTTGAAGCAGGTTTCTTATCCAACGGTGCGTACACGCTTGAAACATGGAACCATAATGAAAGCATGGTTTATGTGAAGAATCCTAATTACTATGAAGCTGATAAAGTGACCATCGAGACACTGGAATTCATGTTAAGTGATGACGATGCTGCAATCTATGCCGCATACAATTCAGGAGACCTTCAGTTTATCGATACAGTTCCAACAGATGAGATTGCTTCTCTTCTTGACAGTCCTGAATTCAACATTGTAGATCAGCTGGGAACCTATTATATGACATTTAACGTAAAGAGCCCATTATTTGAAGGCAAAACAGTTGAACAGGCCAATGCCATGAGAAAAGCTTTAGCGCTTCTCATAGACAGAGGATACATTGCCGAAAATATCGGACAGACAGGACAGCAGCCTGCAAATGCATACATTCCAGCAGGAATGATGGATGGACAAGGTGGCGTATTTAAAGAAAATGATGCAGACTATACCTATCCTGATGAAGCCAGTGCAGGATATTATGATCCAGTATATTCAGATGCCAGCGTAGAAGAAGCTATTGCGCTGCTTGAAGAAGCCGGATTCACAATGACAGCAGATGGAATGCTGGATGCATCAAATCCAATCAGTTTTGAGTATCTGACCAATGAATCTTCTGCACACGTCGCTGTTGCTGAAGCAATGCAGCAGGACTTTGCAGTTGTAGGTATTGACATGACAATCAAGACAATGGAATGGAGTGTATTCCTTAATGAAAGAAAAGCAGGAAACTTCGACGTTGCCAGAAACGGATGGATTGCAGATTTCAATGACCCAATCAACATGCTTGAAATGTGGACATCAGATTCAGGAAACAACGACGCTCAATTCGGTAAATAACAGATAATTTAATGGACAAGGTAAGGCCAGCTGCATGCAGCTGGCCTTACTGTTTTCACCAGGAATTATAGTAAGAGCTGATCATGATTTATATTCTGGTCAGCTGGAATTTAGGCAGCTGTTCTTTTTTGAATGAAAAATTCATTTGATGTGGTAACGGATTTAGGCTATGCTCAAATCAAATATATTTAACCTGAAGGGGGAGAGGAAGATGGCTGAAAGAATTCTCGTCATAGATGATGAACATAATCTGCTGGATGTGGTCAGTGATTATCTGAGAAAAAATAATTTTGAGGTCTATGTGGCTGACCGCGGATCAACAGCTTTAGAAATGTTCCATGAAATTGAACCGGATTTTCTGATTCTAGACCTTAATCTTCCTGATATGTCAGGTGAAGAAATCTGCAGAGAAATCAGAAAGACGTCGAATGTTCCGATTCTGATGCTTACAGCTAAAACGTCGGAGGATGATAAGGTTTATGGGTTCAGTCTGGGTGCAGACGACTATCTTACGAAACCGTTCAGTCCAAGAGAATTAGTGGTACGTGTAAATGCAATTATCAGACGAACAAAAAACAAAGGAAACTTGTCTGAAATCTACTCATTCAGAAATGAAGATCTGGTACTGGATAACAGCAGAAGAGCTGTAAGAAAGAATGGAGAAGAAGTCAGTCTTACACCGAATGAATATAAGATTCTCCACACGCTGGTTCAATATCCCAATCAGGTGTTTACAAGATCAAGAATTGTGAATGTGGCACTAGGGTTTGATTTTGACGGTTATGACAGAACAATAGACACGCATATCAAGAACATCAGACAAAAAATTGAGGATGATTATAAAAATCCGACCTACATCGTTACAGTGTATGGTGCAGGATATAAGTTTATGGGTGACGAGAAATGATGAGAATCGGAAAGAAATTAGGAAGGTATTTTTCATTGGTGTCTTTATCATCTGTCCTTCTTATCACAGTGCTTTCGAATATTGGTATGAATGTGTTTTTCACCAATTATCTCAGATCATCTCAGGAATCAAATGATCAGGCTATAGCGGAGTATACAAGGGGTCTCCTGGAAGAGGATGGTTTTCTGGATGAGCAGGATCTCATGAGCATTGAGCATTATGCTTTTACCATGAAGGCGGAAGTTATACTAGAGAATGAGGACCAGGAGGTCATTCTAAGCACGCGCGAGCCTCTTGATGACAGCGGAAATTCTAAAGATAGACTTAACTACATGGATACTGAGAAATTCAGCTACA